>JBQCHB010000062.1:0-7709 GCA_051955075.1 Flavisolibacter sp. | reverse complement strand
TCATATTCCTGTTTAAATACCTGCACGTTTGCTTGTGCCAATGGCTGCCCGCTTTGGCGATGCAACACGAAAAACTGGTTTCCCTGGTTGATATAGCTGATGTTCGAAACATAAAATAATTGCGCACCTGAAGGGCTGTTCTTTCTGTCAAATTGCCTATTCGAAGACGCTAACAGAAAGTATTCTCCCACCGGCAAAGAATCAATTTTTATTTCCACACTATGTTCCTGCCAATCGTTAGTGACAGGCAACACCTGCTGCCACGAACGGACAGGAACTGCATTTATTAAACTGCTCCAATATCTTTCTTCTCCATCATTGATCTCCATTTGTTTTTTTAAAGCTTCAGTTGCTTTAATTAAACGGAAGTTGAGCGAGGCTGCATTCTTATATTTAATTAAGGCTCTGAAAGGTTTTGCGGGAACGTTTACTTTTTCTATCTGGAATGAAAAAGAAGGACGGTTGATTTCCTGCAACAGGTTATAACTGTTTGTCCAGCCCTCATTTTTCAAGGAACTATCGCTTACAATTTTTTCTACAATGTTTTTTGCTTTTACACGGTCATAGCGATGCGATGAATCTTTTAGAGGATCATATTGTGCGGCTTGCTGGTTGTAATAAGCTGCTAATAAATAACCTGCCTGGTTAGTTGCTTTGTTATTGGCATGGCGGTGTATAATTTCTTCCAAAGCGTTCGCATAAAGGGAGTCTTTGGCTTCGCTTACTGAATTGTTGTGCACAAATTCTATTCTATCAATGTCAACGTCAATGAGTGCATCGGCTGTTTTATCATTTAAATGGAAAGCAATTAAATCCTGGTAAATGAGTAATGCTTTGTGTTGCAGCGACAGCGAATCTTTTGTAAGAAATTGATGTTTTACAAATGTTGCCGCAGGTGCAAAAGCTTCGGGTTGTATTATTTCAAAGGCGTAGGCTGGCTTTTTAATATCTCTTTCGTCGTTCTTAAAATAATCAAGGGCCTGGTGGGCTAACAAGTCGAACAAAGTTGGCCGCAGGTAACGAACATTTCCTTTTATAATAATCGCATCAAAAGGTTCAAGCTTCGTATTTTTCAGCAGCACTTCATTTTTAATGGACTGCAAATAAAGATCACTGATTTTTTTATGAAAGTCTTCTATGGTCCATGTAGCAATATCTTGTTTATTAAAGCCTGATGTATTTGTTCTGTCGTAAAGCTGCCAGCGATGGTTTTGAAAATATTGCCAGTACATATTGGCCAACAAACTTTTTAAAATGGAAGCTGCAGGTTCTTTAGCTGATTGAATTTCTTTTTCAATGTCTTTTATAGCCTGCTGTTGATTGTCTTCACGGTTATTCTGTTGCAGTCCTGTCATGTAAACCAGCGATTTGATGATCTGTGCGTCCTGCTTTTCTTTTATGGCCTGCGCATAAATTTTTTTTACTTCTGCCAGCGCCGATTTGGGAAGATTTTTCTTTTCGATCAATTCATCTACTTTCTTCCACTGTGCATCATATTTTTTTACCTGTGCCGAAGTTTTTAAAGATCCAATGCTGAAAAGCACTGCAAAGAGTATGTAGCTCGCTGATTTCATAAAAGGGCTTATTCGTTTAGTTACCGTTGTGATGCGCTAACATACAGAATTACATAAACAATTGTCCAATTCGTGAAAAAGATGTGAAGGTTGTTTGCTTTAACGATTGTTTATCTAAAAGAAAATAAACATGCTCAACGATAAACCTTCTGATTTACCGGAGGATTTTAAAAATGAAAAACATCATCTTTACTCTTTTACTTGGCGGGGCGATGAGTGTATCTGCCTATGCCAGCGACGTTACGGTCACTTTTTCAGGAAATAAAAATTACACAGTTGTTATTGACGGCAGAAGTATCAGTGCCAATGGTTATTATGGCAATACGGTTAATCTCAATAATCTTCGTCCGGGCCAGCATTCCATACAAGTGTACAAGGCAAGCAAAAAATGGAATGGAAATAATAATACGGTGTATTCATCCAATTTTATCTTAAGGCCACAGTACGACCTGTTCATTACTGTAGATAGAAAGGGAAAGCTGCAGATGAATGAAAGGATGAACAATGACTATGGCAGGAACAATGGCAATTGGGGAAACGACAGGAGAGACGATCGCCACAACGGTTACGACAGGCATGATGATGATTATGGCCGAGATAATGGTGGTTATAATAATGGTAAATGGAATAATGGTGGTTACAACAATGGGTATAACCAGGCAATGAATGGTTCGGAGTTTAACCAATTGGTTTCACGCATCAGGGGACAGTTGTTTGCCAGTGGTAAATTAAATACAGCCAGGGATGCCGTAAGCCGCAATTATTTCAGCACAGCGCAGGTAAGGCAGTTGCTGCAATTGTTCAACTCAGATAATGATAAACTGGATTTAGCAAAACAAGCTTACAGGAACACGGTTGACCAGGAAAGCTACTACGCATTATATGATGTGTTTTCTTACCAAGGCAGCCGCGACGACCTGGATAGATACATAAGAGGCTATAGAAATTAAGATCAATATCCTTGATCCGGTACTTACTGAATACGGCGAAGCCCTTCGATTACGAGGGGCTTTATTTTTATTTCATGGATGATGTTCGGATCAATTCTATGCTTAAAAGATGACATGAGAGAAGCCGAATGAAACGTTCGTGTTGAAATTATAAATTTCGATCTGGTTGCCTAAAACCGGATTTATGAAGCTTTTGTAATAAAACAACGACCAGTTAAAAGAGAGCCGCGTTTTATAGCTAATAAAACAATCTGCTGATAAATTTACAGAAGGGCTTAGTGTGGTTGCATTTTTCCAGGATGAGTTATCAAATTCAACGTGGGTGGCTTCTATTTGGAGGTTTGTATTTATAGCTGCACGGTTACTTGGATAGTATCCCATACCATACGAAGCACTGAGGCGGACCTCCGGTTCGTGGCGTTTGATGATACTTCTGATCTCAGAGCCATTGCTATTGGTTTTTGAATCTTCGTTGGCCCACGTTGTTTTCCAGGAAAGTGAGGCAGTCATGTTTCGTTGCCATTTCAGATTAACAGGTACAAACTTTTCGTATCCTATAACAGGAGCTAAGGCGAAAAATTTAGTTAGGTAGCGAGAATCAGAAGTGTATGCTTGTAGATCAGAGCTCGATGTGGTTTTTTGTAATCCGGCAGAAGGCTGTATGCGTATAAACCAATCAGAGCCTGACAAGCGGCCTGGGTTGAATGCCAAAGCCCAATTGTCATTGATGATAGTAAAATGCCTGATGTCAGTTCTGTTTAATAATCCGCTGCTACGTAAAAATGAATCAATTTGGGTCAGCTCATAAACTCTTCTTTTGCGTGTATCAAAAACGCGTTTGTTATTGATATTCGTAATAAGCTTTGCAAAGTTTCCGGCTACTTCTGGTGTTACACGATCTTGCAATAATCCTTGTTCTTGCAAGTCATTCAAAATATACAGCGCCATTTGCGCATCCTGAACCATTTCAATTCTTCCTTTACCAAACCCAAATGAAATTTTGTCTTCTAATTGCATAGAACGATAACGGTTATTGAGAACGGTATCTTTCTCTCGATTATTTTCCCACATATTTGTTAACTGATTGCCTAGTTCAAAAAACCATTTGCTGTTTTTATAAAACCGGTCATTATTATACCACGACAAATTATATTGTAAGGTTCTTGACTTTGAGCTTGAACCATCATTATTAGTATTATAATACAAAAATGATGGCGTAAAGCTAAGAGAAGTAGCATGTGTTCTTTTATCTGTGCTGACAAACCCGTTGTAGCTAAATCTCGAAGGAAGCAAATAAAAGTTTCGATCTTTCTTTTGTGTAAGGTCAACAGCTTTTGTATTGTTAATTGAGCCTGAAAAATTTACATTAATTGACAAGGCTTTGAAACCAGGCGTCCGGTATTGGTAATCTTTTAATTGAAAGCTGCTATCCTGGGCAAAATCTGTGAGGGTAAAAGCTAGGGATGTAAAGAGTAAAATTGATTTCATAAGAGTGTGTTTAAATGGTTTCGATTGTAATAATAATTCAAGAGTTGATCAAAGCTGTCGGGAAGAATCTTAAAATAAATACAAACTATAGCTTTCGTATTTTGGTTTTGAGTTTCAGCTGATTTGTAACTTTTCATAAGAGCTTACACAAGTACGGACGGGGAACAAAGTAAATTAGGCACTCTTGGTACAAACATTGCAAAACTTTTAAACAGGTTTTAATTAATCGTTTAATAGTTTTCTTATGAAAAAGGCAATGCTGTTTGCAGTGATGTTGGTTTTGTTTCTTTCATCTTATGCACAAAACGATTCGCTACCTTCAATTGTGGACACAAGTGTTCAGTCGCCCGATACAAATTTTCATTTTCAAGCTGTAGCAATTACACCACACAATGCAGAAGTTTATCACATTAAGCCAGGGATTGACATACCACTTACAGTTGGAGGTGTTGGCTGGTCGTTATATGCATTTACGAAGATTTATAACAAAGACACTTCTACGCTGGCGCAGATCATGGCTTTGAACAGGAACAATGTAAGCCGTTTTAACCGTAGCGCCATCGATCAATATTCTCAAACCGCATTCGACAATAGCAATATCTTTTTCTATGGCTCAATGCCGTTGCCATTGATTCTGTTGCTGGATAAAAAGATAAGGAAGGATGCTTTAAAAATTGGGTTTTTATACCTGGAAGCCATGGGCATCACGGGCTTTCTTTATACCGGCTCCGTTTATTTCCACGACAAGTACAGGCCTTATGCTTACAATTCCAATACGCCATTGGTGCGCCGGTTAAGAGGCGGTGCTAAGAACTCTTTTTTTGCAGGTCATGTGGCATTAGTGGGCACATCAACTTTCTTTATAGCTAAAGTGCTTTCAGATTATCATCCGGAATCTAAAATAAAATGGCTGCTCTATACTTTGGCTGCCGGAGCCACAGGAACAACAGGGTATTTGCGATACAAGGCCGGTGAACATTTTCCAACAGATGTTTTACTGGGCGTGGGAATAGGTACATTAACAGGCATACTGGTTCCTCATTTCCATAAAAACAAACGGATCAAAGATGCTGATTTAACTATCGTGCCCACAATGGGTAGTAGTAATGGCTTGAGCCTGGTGTATAAGTTTTAAAATGTTTATTTCTTTCTGTTAGCCAGCCACAGTAAACTATTCATGATAAAGCTGTCCTGTATTTTATTGCCAAATGTGAAAGAGAGTTCTTTGTTGGTTTTGTGTTCATAATCCATATCGTTATGGCCCATGTTTATATAAATCATTTTGTAACGAAGATTTGTCCACGCAACCGGGTAATAGCCGCTGTGCCATATTTCATGCGGCTTTGGGCCTGTGCCAAGCGGGAAGCTTGAAGAATCAATTGACAAAAGAATTTTGATGTCCCGATTTTTGCGCAGGTCATTCTTCCAACTATACCATTCATTAGGTGATGAACGAAACGTTTGAGGCAAATGCTTTGTGGAAGGGTGTGTGCTGTCTTCAACACGCAGAATAGCAGACGTAGGCCGCCACGTGTTGCCCTTGTATTCCCCTGTGCCTAAAAACTGGTTTTGATACCAACTCCAGTTTTGTGGATAATCGGAAGGCGTAAGCGCAAATGCTGAAAAATGAAAACCCATCCAGGCGCCACCGTTATTCATGTAATTTTCAAAAGCAGCTCTTTGCGGTGCTGAATCAGGCCTTGTGTCTAAAAAAATAACTACTGCATAGTAAGAGAGAACTTTACTGGTGAGCTGATTCCAGTCACTGGTTGAGTCATAGACAAAATGGTAGTCGTGTGCCATTTTTGTGAACCATTTATTAGCCTCGTGTACAAAGCTGATGTGTGCAGGATCGTGTTGTGCAGTGTAAAACGCGATGACTTTAAATGAACTTGTATCGCTTTGACCTTTTGCTATGGAAACAAAACAAAAACAAACCATAAAGAACAACGATGATCGTCTTTTTATTGTATTGAGTGACGGCATAAGTATAGGATTCAAATTCATTCATAAAGTGCTCATGAATTTACTGAAGTTTCTACACCATTTGCGATCACTATTGAAAACACAAATCAGGCAAGCAAAGCAGCCGGCTTTAAAATTGTACTTGTAACTTAGCATTAGCTATTTGATTCATTCAACTAAAAGAAAATACTATGGAAGGGCAATCATTAAAAAGAGTGGTGGTAGTAGGCGGTGGCTTTGCAGGTATCAATCTTACAAAGCGCCTCGCCAAAGACAAACGTTTTCATATAACATTGGTTGATAAAAATAATTATCATTTCTTTCCACCTCTTTTGTACCAGGTGGCAGCTGCGTTTATTGAACCCTCTAATATCAGCTATCCATTTCGCCGGATGTTCCAGGAAAAAAAGAACCTGCGCTTTCATTTGGGCTCCTTTGTAAAAGTTAATCCACAGGAAAATACTATTGAAACAGATACAGGTACGCTCAGTTATGATTACCTGGTTTTAGCTGTAGGTACCGAAAGCAATTTTTTTGGATTGGAAAATGTAAAGCAACAGGCTTTGCCCATGAAAACGATTGATGATGCATTGAACCTGCGCAATCATTTGTTGTTAAGTATGGAAGAAGCGGTGCGCACAACGGATGCAGCAGAAAAGGAGAGATTGCTGAACATTGTAATTGCAGGCGGCGGCCCTACAGGTGTGGAGATCGCCGGCATGCTGGCAGAAATGGGGCACAACATTGCCGTAAAAGAATATCCGGAGATACAAGATTTGCAAGGCCACATTCATTTGATTGATGCGTCTCCTGTACTGCTGGGTCCAATGAGCAAAAAAGCGCAACAGGAAGCAACTTCTGTGTTAAGTAAACTGGGCGTGCATATCAAACTTAACGTTGCCGTAAAAGATTATGCTGATGGAAAAGTTTTGCTGGCTAATGGCGAAACGATTCCAACAAATGTGCTGATATGGACTTCAGGTGTTACCGGCAGAGAAGTGCAGGGCCTGCCTGCAGAAGTCATTGCACGGGGCAGAAGAATACAGGTAGATGAATACAATAAGGTAAATGGCACAGAAAATATTTTTGCCATAGGCGATATATGCCTGCAAACAACAGATAAAAATTTTCCAAAAGGACATCCGCAACTGGCGCAGGTAGCCATACAGCAAGGAAGGTTACTGGCCGGAAACCTGGAGAATATCCAGAACAATAAACCTTTAAAACCTTTTGCTTACAACGACAAAGGCAGCATGGCTATTATTGCCAAATACAAGGCTGTAGCCGATTTGCCGAAATTCTCTTTTACGGGTTTCTTTGCCTGGATCGTGTGGCTTTTCATTCACATTATACCACTTGTTGGTTTTAGAAATAAGGTGAAGCTTGCCTTTAGCTGGTTCTGGTCTTTTATTACTAACGACCCTACACTGCGGTTGATCATCAGGCCGCGAAAGGAAGACATGAAATGATTTTGATGGTAAATTTTTAAGGTTTTTTACAATTTGTAGCCGCCTCTTTATTAGGTCAATCAACAAATAATTATTTCTCTGTTTCTTTTTGTGTAAGCGTATCTTTTTTATAAAGTAATAATTGATCGGCTGCCAGGCCTGCGTTGTTTTTAAAAACAGATCCTTTCGTAAGCGAATCGGAAGTTTGGTTGTATATAAGCTTACGGTTGGGTTTTACGTTTTCAAATTTATTATCCGAAAAATCAATTTTAAAGTTGGCGCCA
>JBQCHB010000061.1:0-6090 GCA_051955075.1 Flavisolibacter sp. | reverse complement strand
TTGATGCCGGTAAAATCAAGCATCAGCGGCTTATGAAGCTTTCTTGCAGCTTCCAGTGCTTCCTGGTAATCGAAATAGGTAACCATACCATATTTGGTTACTACCTCCGGTTCGTAGATGTGCATCTTGTCGTAATATTTTGCGGGAAGGGGCAGCCCGCCCGTATGATCACCATCTTGCGCAACTGAAGCAGCAGAAGTGTTAGCCGCCGATGCGTTGAAATCCTGCGTTCCCATGGGTGGAACAAAGGCGCTGATTCCTTTAAGCGGTGCTCCCCACAGGCCGGGCGCCATATACACGGCAAAGGCAAAAGCAGCAATTGAAAATAATAAGCGTGTAACAGTTAGATACGGAAGGCCAAAATCATTTTTAGGTAACGCATCGTCATGATGAAATTTGATCTTACCCAAAAGATAAATGCCCAGCAGTGCAAAAATGACGATCCATAAAGCAATAAAAACTTCCCTGTCCAACAGTCGCCATCCTTTGGCCAGGTCGGCATTGGATAAAAACTTCAGGGCGAGGGCCAGCTCTAAAAATCCAAGCGTTACCTTGACAGCGTTCAACCATCCGCCTGCCTTGCCCAGCATATTCAATTTGGAAGGAAAGAAAGCAAACAATGCAAAAGGTAAAGCTAAGGCCAAAGAAAAGCCGAACATACCAACTAAGGGGCCATAATAATTACCCTTTGCCGCCAGCACCAATAAATTACCAATGATAGGCCCTGTGCAAGAGAATGAAACAACAACCAGTGTGAGTGCCATAAAAAAAATGCCCATGAAGCTGCCCATACCCGCCTTGCTATCAGCTTTGGTTGACCACGACGAAGGAAGCGCAATTTCAAAGGCACCTAAAAACGAAATTCCAAACACAACAAATACTGCGAAGAAAACCAGGTTTGCGATCCAGTTAGTAGCCAAATTATTTAAAGCAGCCGGGCCAAAAATCAGCGTGATCAAAAAACCAAGCATGGTGAAAATACTTACAATGGAAGTTGAATAGAAAAGCGCATTTTTTATGCCCTCTCTTTTGGTTTTACTGCGCTTGGTAAAAAAAGATACTGTAATGGGTATCATGGAATATACACAAGGGGTGAGCAGCGCCAGCAATCCACCGCCAAATGCAGTTAGAAAAATCCACAGCAGCGATTTATCGGAAACACTGCCCTGTGTACTATTGATTTCTGGCTTTTCCGGCTGAATAAAAAATTTAAAAGGCTGTTCGCCCGGCAAATATTCTTCGCCTTTTTTATACAGGTAGCTAACAGCCCCTTTCAGCAACAAACTATCGCCGGCAGCTGCATTAACTTTTTGCTGCCATAGCACGGTGTCAGAAAAATAGTAAACAACGGCATCTACGGAAGGATCTTTCTCTGTATGCCTGGTACCCTTTTCAACAACCGCATCCGTCAAATATTGTAAAGCGGCGGAATCGAAGCTGATACTGGAATACAAAGCATCAGTTTCTGAATGCTGTAGCGCATACAGCTTCACACCCTCAGGTACAGAGGCCTTAATAGTCAGCAGCACTTCATGAGCGTTGATACGCTGTTTATCAAAATGTAATTTTACAGTTGTAGAATCAGTCGCCCGTGCCGAAAAGGCAATAAGCGTCAGGTACAGACCGACGCCTGCACAAATAAACTTCTTCATGGCAGCAGTTACTTAAGTGCTATGGAAAATTTTTGGGTACGGGGTGGCAGGCACTCATGGTCGTTACAGGTCATAAACTCGATGTTGCCGTTTAATGCTGTTTTGGCTTTACCTTTTATTTTTACAGTTTGTACAAAATCCACTCTGTTGGAATACTGCTTTACATCCACACCAAACAAGGGTTCATTATGTTGTTCGAGCTTACCGATTTCTTTCGCTGCACCGTCAAATAGCACCAAGGGATTTTTCGCAAACTCAATACTGGTAGGTACGGGACCGCCATCTGGCGTGGTTTGCGAGTACAAATGCCAGCCAGTTTCAATGTTTGCCGTCAAATGCACTTCATAAGTGGTAGCATTGATCTTCTTCGCAGTAAAAGCCCATTGCACAGGATTTTTTACCTGCGCACTCACAGCCTGCAGCACTACAAAGCTTAAGACAAAAGCAACTATTTTTTTCATGTAGCAGATTTATATAGTTATAAGATGGCTTAAACGGGTTTTTTACCCCATTGCACGGCAAAAAAATTTGTTAAGCGCAAACGGATGTCCATGTTGAAATAAAAATTATTCTTTGATGCTTACAACAGGACCACAATAAATAGATGAAACATTGTGCTCTTACGGCTGCACTTTCTCGTCTTTCAGCAGTGCAATTGCCGCTTCAATTTTCCGCTGGATGGAAGGTCCTTCAAAGCCTATAGTCTTAAAACGGATGTACCCTTTTTTATCAATGATGTAAACGGCAGGGATGAAATTAAACCCAAACTTATCGCCTATCTGTTCATCAGTGTTGTAATAAACCGGGAATGCGTATTTCTTGTTTCCCCACCAACCCTGCGCATCCTGCAGCGTGTTTTTAGCACCGCTGTTGATGATCATAAAAGCGACATCAGCGGCTGTTGCATGTTTTTCATAGGCCTTTTGCACATACGGCATCTCCTGCATACAGGGCACGCACCACGTAGCCCAAAAATCAATGATCACAATTTTATTTTTTATCGCCTCTTCCGCTATCGGCTTGCCCTGTAAATCCACAATATTTTTCAGAAAATCGTGTGCCTTCACCTGGATCATTTCTGTCTTCAATCTTGCCGCCATTTCTTTTGCCCAATGCTCGCTCAACAAGTCCATTTGGGCTTTCCATCCAACAAGCCCATTCCGCCACAAGTTGTATTGGGCTTTCATTTTACCCAGTGATACCGTGTCCTCCGGGGCCAGCAACATAATATTCTTATATGCCTGAAACGCTTTTTCGTGCAGCCCTGTTGCTGCATAAAAGGTGCCTGCGCTGGAAAGTGTTTCCACATCTGCAGATATGTGCAAAGCGCTATCCATCCAACCACCAGCAGCCTTGTCATGGCCCCTTTTTAGTTCAATCAAGGCCAGCAGCGAAAGCAGGTTCCCCTTTGCCTTCCGTGTAGTAGCGGCTCTTTTGTCAGGGGATACATAAGCAGGCAGGTAGCCTGTCTCCGGGAAGTAACGGATAAGGCCAGCCGGAAATTTATCAGCAAGTGCCAATGCCTGTTGCGCCAGCTGGTAGGCCGTATCCAGGCCCATACCGCCTCCCATTAAGACTTCGGCCTGCATCTTTAGAGTTTGCGGCCGGTAAGGACTATCGTCGTCTCCCGACCTCCTTAAATGATAAAGTGCCTTTGCTTCCTTTTTTTGGGCCGCATATAACTTCATCAGGGCCTGGTGGGCATCGGTCAGGTACTTTTGGTTCGACGCATTCTCCCTTTTCACTAACTGCTCTAACTGAGCGATCATTGTCATCGTGTCCCTGCCATCAGTAATATCGCCAATCTGCAATTCATATCCTGCCTGCGTGTTCGGATATTTTTGTTTTACCACCTTCCGTATAGAATCCAAACGGCTGTTCTCACCGATAATTAAGTATCCCATTGTTACCCGGTTAAGCGAGCCCATATTCCCGGGGTTTTCGTAAAACTTTGCGGCAATGATGGCCTCCGCTTTTTTCCTGTACTGTTTTTTTTCTGCTTCGCTTGAAGTGGCGCCCATTTTATAATTCAGCAGCCGCAGTTTCGCTTCGTAATTATCGGGATACTGTTGCAGTTCCTTTGCAAACAAAGCCGCCTGCATCGCCGCCAGGCCGGCCACCCTTCCCCGCTGCGCCGGTAAACTATACCCTTCGTACAAATACCCGTCCTTTACCCTTTTTCCTTTGTCGTACACGGCAATCTCGAAATGCCGGCCTTGGCCGGCCTGGTCCTTTTGAGCGCCACTTTGCACATAAAATGTGGCATAGGTAGCATACCGGGGCAGCACAAACGAAGTTTCCCAATAGACACCCTTTTTCTTTAAAGGAATGGTGCTGGGCAATTCATAAAGGTTGGAATAGGTAAAGACCATTTCCACATTTGTCGACGTGTCCCTTATGGCAGCGTCACTGGAAGATGGGTTATAGCGGATGGTAATTTCCTGCCCTCTTTCCGGAAAACCGGGTGTGATTTTCAATTTTTCCTGAGCTTTAGCTGCCAATGAAAAAAAACCAGTTAGCAGCCATAGCATGTAGTGGTGCTTCATTACAAATGGATTAAACGTTTTACCAGTTTACATTAATTTTTCTGAAATGCCTTTCCTTTCTCACGGCGAAGCAAGACCTTATGACATCAGGCCATATAAGTCTTACCAGGCTGCGAAAGGTAAAGGCACTATTGATACCCTTCATTTTGTACCAAGAACGGGTTGGTCTTTATTGCCTCCAATGGTATTGGGTACCATAAATCCGTTGCCGTTAAGTCTGGTTTAAGGGCAGATAATACGGCTAATGCACGACCGGTCCTGCGCAGGTCAAACCAACGATGGCCCCACTCGGCAAACAGTTCGATCCTTCTCTCCTGCTCGACGGCCAGGAGCATGTCTTCTTTAGAAAGATTATCGTCAAGAGAAGGTAAGCCTGCCCTGTGCCGGATGGTATCTAAATCAGCTTTAGCCCCTGTTAGATTATTTTGCTGCGCCCTGGCTTCAGCACGAATCAAATATTGCTCTGCAAAACGTAATGGCATTGTATACTCCTGCACGGGTGTACCTGTTCTGATCTTGTACTTATAAGGATAGTAAAACGTTCCCGCTACATTCGGATCAATATGGATCCATATGTTCTTCCGGTTGTCGCCAGGCTCAAAGGCATTTAAAAAAGAATCATAAATATAATAATAGGCTCTTGCTGTAGCACTGGCCGGGACCAAATTAAAACCTTCCCATGTATTTACTCCTGCGGTAGACTTGTTCACGGTTTGTATTTGCCAGATCGCTTCGCGGCTGCCCTTTAAAAAAACCTTATTTAAGTCTGTAAGGAGTTCGTACTGTCCATTGGTAATTACTTTAGAAGCTTCTGCCTCTGCAAGGTCCCATTGCTGGCGGTACAGATACGTTCTTGCCAGTAAGGCAGTAGCCGCCGCTTTGTTTACGCGGGTACGTTCAGAAGACAGATAATTGTCACTGAGACTGGACTGGGCGTCTTTCAAATCGGCAAGAATAGCGGCATATACTTCTTCTGCCTTCGTGCGGGGAAGGGAAGTATTGGTTTTATAATCTGTATTTAAAATCAATGGCACATCACCAAAATAATTCACGAGGTAGAAATAAAAAAAAGCACGAAGGAATTTTGCTTCTCCCATGTATTGCTTTTTAGCTGCCTCAGTTAACGTGGTACTAAGGGTTAACCCCTCAATAATGGCATTAGCCTGGTAGATATAGCTATACACCGGAGACCATAAGCTCCTGATGTAGGAATTGCCCGGCGTCAGATTGTTATCCCTGAATTCATTAAAACCCGTAGAGCTGAACGCGTACTTAAACTCATCTGCACCAAAAGCCGGCATAGCACTACCAAGAAAGTTGGCAAACTGGTAATTAAAAGAATTTAGATTACTGTATAACCCGGCTACCGTAGCATTGGCAGTATTATCATCAGAAAAAGCCACATTGGATATTAGCTGGTTTTCCGGTGGCGGAACATCAACGTATTTTTTACAGCCACCACCTAAACAGATGGCAGAAAAAAGAAGGGAATATAAAAAAATGTGTTTCATAATAATAAGTTTTAAGAAGAACAAATAACAGATTTACAAGCTCAGTTTTACACCGGCCGTAATGGTTCTCAGTACTGGCAGCGATGCTGATTTTACAGAACCAAAAGGATTGACCGGGTATACAAACCTCCTGTCAAACCCATTTACTTCAGGGTCCAGACCTTTGTAACGGGTAAAGGTTAACAGGTTCTGTGCCTGCACATAAATACTGCTGCCCGCTATTCCCCACTTTTTTGTCAGCGTAGAAAGGTCGTAACGGAGTGCCACGTTCTTTAACCGGATATAAGAAGCATCGCCCCAGGCGGCATTGGAGTAGCGGTAATAATTTCTGAATGCTGTATTGGCAGCATTGGAAGAATTGGCTGTAGCCCTTGGTATATC
>JBQCHB010000060.1:0-11538 GCA_051955075.1 Flavisolibacter sp. | reverse complement strand
ATGGCTGCCGTACTATGCGAGTGCTGCAAGAAAACGCAACCGGCGACATGTACGACGATGGACAGTTTAACTACTATACCGCAGAATTATACGCAAGCCTTTTTTTTACAAAAGGAAAAGTGTGTAACGAAAATAATATTGTAAGCGGCGTAGACAGAGATGTGCGCAGCAAAAGCGGTATTGAAAAACATAAAGAACAACTGAAAATGTTGTTTTTTAATCCGGGTAAAAAAATTCCTGGTATACCATTCATTGGCGATAAGCTGGATGTTTTCAGCCCGGAAGTTTCGAAGTTTTATGATTTTTCTGTGGACATGCAGGATATGAACGGACAAAGCTGTTATGTTTTTTCGATCAAATCCCGCGACGATCTGAGTGCATCACAAAGAGATAAGATCGTTTTCGATAACATCATCACCTGGTTTAATGCAAAATCCATGGAGATCGTAGCCCGCAACTACGATTTAAGCTATAACACGCCGGTGTATGATTTTAACGTACATATAGAAGCGCAGCTAACAAAGTTTGGCGATCTGCTGGTGCCACAACTGTTGCGTTACAATGGCAACTGGAAAGTGATTTTCAAAAAACGGGAACATGGTTTGTTTACAGCGACCCTGTTTGATTTTGAAAGGTCCACATCCGACTTCCCCCAATAGAGGAAACCATCAATGCACAAAGGCCAGCTTATTTAACTGAACCTTGCTCCACTATATTTTTTCAAGTTAAGAGTATTTGATTATAATAGTGAAGGCTTGCATAAGCCAGGCCTGTGCTCAGCCATTTCCTTCCTCAGGGGATTGCGCGGGCCTGATCGTTTTCACATACCCCCTCCATTTTTCAATTACCTGTTCAATATCTTTCGGCAGCGCCGTATCAAAAAAAACTTCTTTACCTGTTGAGGGATGAACAAACCCCAGGGTCTTTGCGTGTAGGGCCTGCCGCGGACAAATCACGAAACAATTGTCAACAAATTGCTTGTACTTGCTAAAAATAGTTCCTTTCACAATTTTGTCGCCACCGTAAAAGTCATCGTTGAAAAGCGGGTGGCCAATGTACTTCATGTGCACACGAATCTGGTGTGTACGGCCTGTTTCTAACACGCATTGCACCAATGTTACATAGTTAAACCGCTCCAGTACTTTGTAATGCGTAATGGCATCTTTGCCATGATCGCCTTCGGGATAAGCTTCAAATAATTTTCTATGACGAAGGTTTCT
Source organism: Flavisolibacter sp. (assembly GCA_051955075.1). Taxonomy (GTDB): domain Bacteria; phylum Bacteroidota; class Bacteroidia; order Chitinophagales; family Chitinophagaceae; genus Flavisolibacter. The sequence goes on along the minus strand of JBQCHB010000060.1, from coordinate 10,318 downwards.
GCCCACATGCGCTACAATGGTGCCTTCATCCTGCTCCATATCGCCCCATACCAAAGCCATGTATTGCCGCTTTACGGTATGATCGTAAAACTGTTTGGCCAGAAAACGCATGGCCTTATCAGTTTTTGCCAACACCAACAAACCGCTTGTGTTTTTATCAATGCGGTGCACCAGTCCAAACCTTGGTAAAATTTCTTCTGAGATATCCGGATTTTTTTGTTTTAAATAGTAAGCAACACCATTCAATAAAGTGCCATTATAATTGCCACTGCCCGGGTGCACTACCATGCCGGCAGGCTTGTTGATGATTAAAATATCGTCATCTTCGAAAACAATATTTAAGGGAATATTTTCAGGGACTACATCTGTTGATTCAGGCGAGAGGTCGGAGTAAACAATAATTTGATCGTAAGGCTTTATTTTATAATTCTGTTTTACCTCTTTATTATTCACCAGTACCAGGCCTGTATTAATAGCCCGCTGCAACTTGTTTCTTGTAGCGCCTTCGATGCGGTTCATTAAAAATTTATCAATACGATAAGGTTCCTGGCCTTTGTCAATATTAAATGTAAACCGCTGGTATAATTCATCGCTGCCTTCTGCTTGTTCCTCGTTAGCAGGAAACTGTTCTTCGTTGTTCATACCCTGCAAAAATAAAGGGAGTATTTTTGTACTATGGAAAGACAATTGGTGGAATTCAGAGATTTGGGTGAAATGGAGTATAAGCAAGCCTGGGATTACCAGGAAACTTTATTGCAAGAAAATTTAAAAATCAAAAAAGAAGCTCAAGGCAAGGAAGCAATTCCAAACTTCAAACTCCAAACTTCAAATTACTTGCTCTTTGTTGAACACCCACCCGTTTACACACTTGGTAAAAGCGGAAAGATAGAACATGTATTGATCAATGAAAAGGAACGAAACGAAAAGGGCATCCAGTTTTTTCATACCAATAGGGGCGGTGATATAACTTTTCATGGGCCGGCGCAAATTGTAGGCTATCCCATTTTAGACCTGGAAAAATTTTATACAGACATTGGAAGATACCTGAGAGAATTGGAAGAAGTAATCATTCTAACCTTAGCTGAATATGGTATAATTGCGGGAAGGTCAGCAGGGGAAACGGGGGTGTGGATTGATGCATTAACCAAGGGGAAGGAGCGAAAGATTTGCGCCATGGGCGTACGTTGCAGCCGGTGGATAACCATGCACGGCTTTGCCTTAAATGTAAATACCGAACTCTCTTATTTTAATGGCATCGTTCCCTGCGGCATTCAAAACAAAAAAGTTACTTCAATGAAAGAAGAATTAGGCAGGGAAGTGGATGTGAGTGAAGTAAAGGAAAAGTTGAGAAGGAATTTTGAAACGGTTTTTAATGTGCAGCTTATTGAACCGAAGCACCAAACTGTTTAAAAACGGCTTCCGATTTTAGCAATTATCCGTTGCACTAAAAATCTTTCGATAGATAAAACTTGTTTTTTTCTACGAGTTTGTCATCATTATACAATTCAAATTTGAACCAGCCGGCGTGTATAAAATTGGCCTTGTCTAAAGTGACAGGTTCTTTTATATTCTTGATCTCGAAAAGAAAGCTGTCGTCATCCTCAAAAAATTTGATGTGGTATTTTTTCCTGTCGGCGTCTGGCAGATTTAAAAATACATAGCCATCTTTATTGGTGTAAACATAAAATGAAGGAACAAAATCAGGTCTTTTTACAGGAGGTTTTACAGTTTCAGCGGGATTTTGTTTTATTTCTTTCACCTCGTTTGTCTCCGCAATTTTAGCTGTATCAGGTACAGGTTTTTGTGCGGCTGTAAAGAAAAATTCACCTCTGTCAAGATTGACAAATAAACGATAGAACATGTGATCGTTGGGCGCCTTGGTATCGGCAAAACCATTTTGTATGGCCGATGGATCGGCAACGCTTAAAATGGTTTTGTAATTTTTAAGGCTGTCAAACGAACGTTGTATACTGATCTGTTTTACTACCGGATAATTATTTACCCATCCAATAATAACACGATTAGTGCCGGCGTTGCGAACTGTAAATTTAGGAAGTGTATCCTGCGCAGCAGTATCAAGGCACACGGCGGTCAAAACAAAAAGAAAACCCAGGTAATAAAATCGCTTCATAGCATCCATTCAAGAGTTAGAATCATTACAAATATAACGGCCCATCTGTTTTTTGCTTAAAATATTAACGTTCCCTTCTGTAGCGAACGATTGCCCTGGAGTCCGCCGCTGTGTATGGCTAATATCTTACTCTGTGGCGGGAAATAATTTTTCTTTATCAAGTCATCCAAAGCAAAAAACAGTTTGCCTGTATAAACAAAATCGGAAGGTATTTTATTTTGACGGTACCAGTCATTCATAAACTGCAGCAATTCTGCATTGTATTTTGCATAGCCACTAAAATGATAATCATGTATCAGTGTGATGCACTGATGTTTCTTTTTGGGCAAAAGCGCTTCAATTTCTTTTTGTAGAGAGAAATTATTTTTTAAAACAGGAATGCCTATTATTTTTTGATGTGGTTCACTTGCATTGATCAGTCCTGCCAGTGTAGTGCCGGTTCCAACGGCGGCAATAATATGTGTGTAAGCAGAAAGGTCAGTTTGTTGTAAAATAGCTTCTGCGCCATTCATGCCTTTGACGCCGTAGCCGCCTTCATTAATGATGTACGAGTCATCATCAATTATTTCAGCAGGGATATTTTTTACTTTATAATCTTCCCTGCAAACAAATACCAGCTCCATACCAAAAGAAAGCGCATCGGTAAGGGTTTGCGATAAAACAGGTGGCTCTTCTCCACGAATAATGCCGGTACTTTTTAGCCCGGACTGTTTGCCTGCAGCAGCCGTTGCTACAATATGATTGGAATAAGCACCGCCAAAAGTGATGATGCGTTTTTTGTGTAGCTGTTGTGCGTCTTTCAAGTATTCTTTTAGCTTAAACCATTTATTGCCCGATATCACGGGATGCAACAGGTCGAGGCGCAAAACATCGGCCGTGGTATGAAATTTATATAAGGAAGGTAACGGGTCGATCCGGCTTTGTTCAGAAATGAAAAAATCATTCATCATGTCAAAAGTCTAATTTATTTAATTTCGGGCCCGATTTAAAAATGATTCCCTTACTTATAAACAATAAAATACTTTTTTGATGAAACCAACTTTAGTGATCATGGCCGCTGGAATGGCATCCCGCTACGGTAGCATGAAACAAATTCAGAGTTTTGGACCAAGCGGCGAAACCATTATGGATTATTCTATTTATGACGCTATCAAAGCAGGCTTTCAAAAAGTGGTCTTTATTATACGTGAAGATTTTGCAGAAGATTTTAAAGAAATATTCGAGCCCAAACTGAAAGGCCGCATCGAAGCGGAATATGTGTACCAGGAGATGGATAAGTTCATGGGCGAACAGGAAGTGCCGGCTGACAGGAAAAAACCCTGGGGAACGTCGCATGCCATTTTATGCGCCAGCGAAGCTGTAAAAGAACCTTTTGCAGTAATTAATGCCGATGATTTTTATGGCAGCGATTCTTTTCAAAAAGCGTTTAATTTTTTGCAAAACGAGTGTAAAGAAGATGTGTATGCCATTATTGGATACGAACTGGCTAAAACGCTTTCCGAGCATGGCTCTGTAAGTCGTGGCGTTTGCGAAGTAGATGAAAACGATAATTTGGTTGCTATTAATGAACGATTGAAAATTTACAGAGAGAACGGGCAAATTATTTCTGAAGAACCTGACGGAAGCAAAGTTCCCTTGCCTGAAGATGCTAAAGCTTCTATGAACTTCTGGTGCTTTCATCCTTCCATATTTTCTTTTTTGGAAGCCGGTTTTCAAACTTTTTTGAATGAAAATATCAACAATCCCAAGTCAGAATATTTAATTCCTTTTTCAGCCGATCAGTTCATCAAAAAAGAATTAGGTGTGATCAAAGTAATTCCAACTTCATCAAAATGGTTTGGCGTTACTTATAAAGAAGATGCACCTGTGGTGCAAAGAAATTTAGATGAGTTGGTAGAGAAAGGATTCTATCCCAAGAGCTTGTGGTAAGCTTATTTTATATAAAAGCTTATGGTTCATTCCTTAAAACAAAAAAACGCTCATCTTTTCAAAAGGTTGAGCGTTTTTTTGTTGTGGTCAAATAAGTTGGCTTTGTGCGGCTGATGGCCTTCCCGGATGAGCCGTTAATCCACCTTCACCATAAATACATAATCTGAGATCTTTTTTACCTGTTGCATTCTGTCTGTCCCTTTAAGGCTGGAAGCAGAAGGCGTTTTTACATTGCGGTAAGCGGTATCTTTTTGCAGTTCGTTCAATGCATTGATGATATATTTCGACTGAATGGCAAATACGGCGCCTTCCGCAGTACTTTGCTTCGCACTTAAAATACCAATGATTTCCCCGTTACGGTTTAAAATAGGGCTTCCGCTGTTGCCTCTGTTGGCAGGCACCGTAATCTGGCAACTTAATGTATCTCCATTGTAGCCTGTTTTAGCAGCAAGATAACCTTCGCCATAAACAATATCATTTCGGGGATAACCTAATGTATAGATTGGCTCGGCAATTTCGCCACCCGATCTTTTGATAGAATAAGGAATACTGTTTGGAGACTTAAAATTTTTGTCAGTAATTTTTAGAATAGCAACATCACGCTGTGGATCGGTGTAAACTACAGTTGCACTTAACTCTTTGCCATCGTTGCTTTGAACGGCTACATGTTTGGCGCCTTCAATTACGTGCTGATTGGTAACCAAATAGCCTTTTGTATCAATCAAAAAACCAGTGCCGCCGGTTTTGTAGTCGTAAGGTGGAATTGGAGAAGTGACTTGCGCCTGGCCTTTCACATTGTCAATTTTTTGATTAAGCTCATTATTTTTTTTCTCCAGTTTTGAAATGCTTTGATTCAGTTCTCTTCTCAAAACCTGCACATCCTGTGTTGGTTTGCCTGGTGAAACGGACCAAACCAATGAACTGATGGTTAATGCCGTGATGCCTGCAATAGAAGCAGCAATCGCAGCCACTTTTTTATAACGGTTGTATAAATAAACCACCTTGGCCTTGCCTTTTAAACGTGGTGACTTGATCAGCCCTTTTTCGGCTAGATGAATATGTGTTTCGTTCAGTGTGTTCTTAAATTTTCTTACCTCGTCAAAGCGGTTCATTTGTTGCAAAAAGAAAGTATGCTCCACCACCATTTGGTCTATTTCGGGATTGCTTTTGCGTAAGCCTTCAAAATAAACCCTTTCATCAGGGGTCATTTGTCCCGAGATGTAGCGTTCAACAGCTTCGAGTATTTTAATGTCTTCTATCACAGCGACTCGTTTTTATATTGAGAAAAGAATAGTTTTTTTAACCGTACCAGGCATTTATACTTTTGGTTCTTGGCGTTTTCTGCGTTGGTGTACCCAAAACCTGATGATATTTCCTGCATGGATTTTTTTTGTAAATAAAAAGCTTCCAACAAACTTTTGCAGGGTTCACCCAGTCCACTCATTGCCCTTTCCATCATGCTGAACTCTGTGTTGCGTCTTTCATGTTCTTCCATGTCATCATCTACACTCACTATTTCCTCGTGTCCTTCTGCAATGTTGAAACGGTTTTGAAGCATCAATCTTTTTAACCATAACCGGCGGCTTACAGAGTAAATAAAAGTCTTGATCTGGCAATTCAGTTCAAAAGAACCGGACTGAACCTTTTCGTACAATACAATCATTGTTTCCTGGAAAATATCTTTTGCATCCTCTGCCGTGCCATTGTTATTGATAACCAAAGCCTGAACAATGTTGTAATTATCCTTATAAATGGATTCCACAGCCTTTTTATCATTTCGGGCCAGCCCCTGTAGCAATGATTTCTCGTTATTCTCCGCTTTCAACGTAATCCTTTGTTTAATACCAAAATCTAAAAATAGTAACCCATCGAGGTGTTAAAAAAAATATTTTAAAAAGCCGGGTTACCTTTTTTCAATCCTGGTATTAATTCCATTATCGGATATGAAAAAACTTGGATTGGTGATTTTAATAGCAGGTATGGTGTCGGGATGTGGTAATAGTGACTCATCAACCAAAGTTAAGCTGGATTCTATTGGTAAGAAATTTGATTCGTCGGCAAACCGGGTTTGGGATTCTACCAAAGAAAAGGCGAAGGACATTAAGAACAGCATTGAAAATAAACTGGAGCAAAAAGATTCGTTGGGGAAAAATAATTAAGCATAAATAAATTCGGTTAAAAGCAAACAATAACCTTCAATAATTTTTTATTACAAAATCAATTAAACAAAATCGCATGAAAAAGATCCTTGGAATTTTAGCAATCGCAGGTGCTTTAACAGCTTGTAACAACAGCGGTAACTCTACAGAAGCTGCAAAAGATTCAATTGACTCTGCAGCTAACAATCAAACTCAAATGATAGATTCTTCTGCTAACGCTACAACAAATGCAATTGACTCTACAGCCGATGCTAAAAAAGATTCTGTAAACGCATCAGCTGATTCTACAAAAAAATAATCAACGGTTAAGCAGCTTGCCGCTATAACTGTAAAGTCAAAATTTTATTTATATATGGCAAGCAATCGTTAGAAAGCCTTCCTGTTCTCCGGAGGGCTTTATTATTATATCAGGTGTAAGATTGTATGAGGTTTCGCAAGGAAATTCAAATGAATTCGATAATAAAATCGCTTTTCCATTAAGTGAGAATTGTGATTTGTTTAGATGCCAACTAATGAAATCCGTTGTCAATCTGTGCCATCAGTGATTTACCTTTGCCCAAATTTTTATATGAGTACGTTTGAAGAGTTAGGCCTGCAGGAAAATTTATTAAAGTCTGTAGGTGAGTTAGGTTTTACCCAACCCACACCAATACAAGAAAAAGCAATTCCTGTTCTTTTGTCCGGCACTAAAGATTTGATTGGATTAGCACAAACCGGCACCGGCAAAACAGCCGCCTTTGGTTTACCCTTGCTGCAATTAATAAATGTAAAAGAAAAATATCCGCAAGCGCTGATCATTTGTCCTACACGTGAGCTTTGCTTGCAAATAGTAAATGAAACGGAGCAATTTAAAAAGCATTTGCCCGGCGTTCATGTAGTTGCTGTTTATGGTGGTTCTTCCATCTCTATGCAAATAAGAGATATCAAAAGAGGCGTTCAAATTATTGTGGCAACACCTGGCCGCCTGATTGACCTGATCGAACGCAAAGCCATTAACCTTGAAGAAATAAAATATGTTGTTTTGGATGAGGCCGATGAAATGCTGAACATGGGCTTCCAGGATGATATTGAATTCATTTTGCAAAACACGCCGCAGCGTGACAGCACCTGGTTGTTCAGTGCCACCATGCCACCCGAAATCAGGAAGGTGAGCAAAAAATATATGCAGTCGCCGGTAGAGATAACGGTTGGCAAAATGAACACCGCTAACAAAAATATTGATCACCAATATTTTGTTACAACGGCGCATCACAGGTACGAAGCCTTGAAAAGATTGATCGATTTTAATCCTGGCATTTACGGTATCATCTTCACCCGTACCAAAGCAGATGCGCAGGAAATAGCTGAAAAATTAACAAGAGAAGGCTACGATATTGATGCTTTGCATGGCGATCTTACACAGCAACAGCGCAATAAAGTAATGGATGAATTTCGTGAGAAAACATTGCAGCTTTTAATTGCCACTGATGTTGCTGCCCGTGGTATTGATGTGCAGGGCATTACGCATGTTATCAACTACGAATTACCTGATGACGTAGAAGTATATACGCATAGAAGCGGCCGCACGGGCCGTGCAGGCAAGACCGGCGTGTGCATGTCCATCGTTCACGCAAGAGAAATAGGACGCATCAGGCAAATTGAAAGAATGGTGCAGGTGCCCTTTCATAAATTAGAAATTCCGTCTGGAAAGGATGTATGTCGCAGGCAGTTTTTTTACTTCATGGATAAATTGTTGCAGGCTGATATCAGTCATGGCGATTATGAAACCTACTTGCCTATGCTGCAGGAAAAATTTGCTGATGTAAGCAAAGATGAGGTTTTGAAAAGAGTAGCTGCATTGGAGTTTGATCGTTTTCTGAAATATTATGAAAACGCTGAAGACCTGAATGCACGGGAACGCAGGGAGGAGAGAAGAGGACAGTCAACTGATGGAAGAGGAGACAGGTTTGGTGATAAAAGAAGGGACACAAGAGGAAGAGAATTTGGCGGCAACCGCAATTCTACAAGGTTGTTTGTCAACCTTGGCACTAAAGACGGTTTTTACAAAGCCAGCTTTTTACAATTTATTTTAGACATGAGCGATCTGAATAAGGACGTGTTGGGGCGCATTGATATGAAGGAAATGAATAGCTGGATTGAGATAGATAAAAATGCAGCAGGCAAAATGATAGAATCTATTGACGGAAAAAAATACAAGGGCAGAAGGCTGCGGATGAATGAAGCAGATTCTGTGAGAAGGTGATGTACGTTAGTGGTGAAGCATCAGAAACGTGAGACAAACACCTTCTCTCATTCAACAATAAAAAATTTTTTTCTTTCCAATTGATTTTTATATTTGCTCAATGACAATTACAAAAGCATACGGTTGCTACTTTTATTTCTTCTATTTTTTTAGTAGGAGCCGGGAGTGCTTTGTTGAAAGTGCGTAAACCAATTCAACATAAAGAAATCCCGGCCAAATGGTCGGGATTTTTGTTTGTCAGATGGTCTAAAGCCACCAGTTATCAAAGCTGGACAATATAAATTGTATGAGTTTAAAGATTTCGATACAGGGGTTTGAAGGCAGCTTTCATCAAATAGCCGCACAACAATTCTTTGGAAAAACCATTACTGTTGTACCCTGTGCTACTTTTCGGGAAGTGGTAGATCTTACTAAAAGCAATACTACTGATGCCAGCGTAATGGCCATAGAAAATTCTATCGCAGGCAGCATCCTACCTAATTACAATCTCTTGCAAAAATCAAATTTGAATATTGTTGGGGAAATTTATCTGCCCATTAAACAGCACTTGCTCGTAAACCCTGGTGTGGCGCTGGAAGATATTCACGAAGTGCATTCGCACCCCATGGCTATTCAGCAATGCCTCGATTATCTTTTGAAATACAACTGGAAACTTGTAGAGACAGAAGACACGGCCTTAAGTGCCAAACACATTCACCAGCATAAAAACAAGCACACAGCTGCCATTGCAGGCAAACTGGCCGCAGAATTATTTGACCTTGACATTATTGCTGAAAACATCCATACAGAGAAAAGTAATTACACAAGATTTTTGGTATTGCAACGTGGTGCAGTTGCGTTGGAAAATCCCGATAAGGCTTCTATCAGTTTTCAAACAGATCATTCAAAAGGAAGCCTGGCAAAGGTTCTCACAAAGATTGCAGCCGGCGGAATTAATTTAAGCAAACTGCAAAGCTTTCCCATTCCAGGCAGCAATTGGAAATATAAATTTCATGCAGACATGGAATTTGATTCCATTGAACAATTTAATGCTGTAATAGAAAGTATAAAACCAGTAACTGCCGAAATTAAAATTTTCGGGATTTATAAAAATGGCCACTCAAACTGATATTATGAAAACAGCCATCGCTGATAGGTTAAGCGGAATAGGCGAATATTATTTTTCTCAAAAATTGAGAGAGATAGAAGAACTGAATAAAACAGGAGAGCCTGTGATCAACCTCGGCATCGGTAGTCCCGATCTGCCGCCACATCCTGAGGTAATCAAAACCTTGCAGCAGGAAAGTGCAAAACCCAATGTGCACGGTTATCAGAATTATAAAGGTGTGCTTGCATTGCGTAAAGCTATATCCGACTGGTATCAAAAATGGTATGGCGTTTCATTAAATCCAGATGCAGAAGTGCTGCCTTTAATTGGTTCAAAAGAAGGCATCATGCATATCAGTATGGCCTATTTGAACCAGGGTGACGAAGTGCTGATTCCAAACCCCGGCTATCCTACTTACAGAAGCGCTACGCAATTGGCCGGTGGCGAATGCATCGAATATGAATTGAAAGAAGAAAACAACTGGCAGCCTGATTTTGAAGCATTGGAGAAAACAGATGTAAGTAAGGTAAAATTAATGTGGGTGAATTATCCGCACATGCCTACAGGCCAACAGCCAACTAAAGAACTCTTTGAAAACTTAATAGCATTTGGAAAGAAACACAACATCATAATCTGTCATGATAATCCTTATAGCTTTATTTTAAACGATAGACCTTTGAGTTTGTTAAGTGTTGATGGTGCTAAAGATGTGGTGATAGAATTGAACTCGTTAAGCAAATCACACAACATGGCGGGATGGAGAATAGGCA
>JBQCHB010000059.1:0-8529 GCA_051955075.1 Flavisolibacter sp. | reverse complement strand
GCCAGTTTCAACATGCCCTTATTTTTTATAACAGTTTTAGAAACGCCCAAAGACAATTGCCCGGCAGGATCAACGACTTCCTGAATATCGTTCTGGCTTTTGGATGTATAAAAACCGCTGAGTTCAGCCGACCATCCTTTTTTAAAACGAAAACTATTGGTCAAATTAAAATTGAACTGTGTAACAGAAGACCTGTATTGCTTTTCAATAAAGCCTTCCATTTTTTTATGGAGCACTACACCCTGCGCCGAGAGAGACCACCAGCTAACCGGTGACATTTGCGTACCTATAGTAAGACCAAAATTTTGCAACCTGCCCAAATTACCTTCTGTGTAAATAACAATGCCGTTACTATCTATTGGAAACACTTGTGAGAAATAGTCTTTTGTAGTGCTGTAGCTAATGGATGTAAGCAATATGCCTTTGTAACTATGGCTTAATTCTATATTCCAGGTGTATTGCGGCCGATAGAAAGGGTTGCCTTGCTGGTAAGTGTATTTGTTGATAATGAAAAGAAAAGGATTTAATTTTTGAAAAGGCGGACGGTCAATGCGGCGGCCTGCACTTAACGAAAACGTGTTGGCAGAATCCATTTCAAATGAAGTAAACAGCGAAGGAAACAAACTATTGTAATTTCTGGAGAAAGAAGAATCTTTTACCACAATGTTTCCCAACTGGGCGGCTTCATAAGCCGTCATTTCGTAGCGAAGCCCGCCTTGCAAAGTCCAGCGTTTCATTTTTGTTTCGGCCGATGCGTACAATGCGTGGATATTTTCTGTGTATAAAAAATGATTGGTTCTGCCAAAGTCCGGTTGCCATTCATTGCCATTTCTGTTTTCGTATGCTGCTAAGTTATCTGTGGTAATGTGCGAAATTTTCCATCCACCTTCAAGTTTTATGTCATTCAATTGCTCGGCGTAATCTGCCTTGGCCGAAAGAATATGAATGCTTGAAGGAAGATTGGCTCTTGACGCTTCGGTGTAAGCAAAAGGAAGCAATGCCGTATTCTCAAAAAACTGGTCGCCGCGAATGCGATAGCCAAGCCAGTCCACATCAGCAGTAAGCTGGCGGTTAGCAGTAAACGCATGTTTGACATTCACATTTACGCAGGCATTCTTCCAGTTGTTATTGTTGTTGCTTTTTGTTTGAAGTAAAGAATCCGTTTCATGGTTGGCATTCATCCATGATGCCGTGTTATCGCCATTGCTTTTGCGGCCTAATGAAAGCCCTCTAAGTGTCAATCCAATATTTGTTTTACCAGAAAGCGTATAATCAGCACCGGTACGCAATGTATGGGTGTAACCTTTGCCATTTAAAAGGGTGGGCTGTTCTAAAAAAGAAATGACGGTTTTTTCATCAGGTTCAAAATAGGTCCGCAAGGCATAAATGCGTGTAAAGCTGCGGTTGAAGTTGGCGCTGTAATTAAGGAAAAAATTCCACTGGCCGGTTCTATAATTCAATTGAAGATTGTTATTGTTTTTTGGATAACGTCCCTGCCCATAAGTGGTGCTAATACTGCCGTTAAAACCTTTTTGCTGGTTCTTTTTTGTTTTGATGTTGATGATGCCCGCATTACCCGCAGCGTCATATCGTGCCGATGGCTGGTCTATAATTTCTACCTGGCTGACTTGCGATGCACTCATGCCGTTAAGCAATGTGGAAAGCTGCGACGCATCTAAATAAGTTTGTTTGCCATCTACCATCACTGTTACACCAGTTTTTCCTTTGAGCGCAATGTTGCCATCTTTATCAACGGTAATGCCGGGTAGTTTTTCCAACATTTCCATTGCAGTGGCGCCAACGGTTGTAATGCTGGATTCTACATTGACAACAGTTTTTCCGCTTTTTAATTCTATAAAAGGTTTTTTAGCCGAAACGGTGATGTTGCTTAATTGAGAACCCGATGTTTGCAATACGATGTCTGGTATATGCAATGTTGTATTACCTGATACAGCTACAGAAAATGTGAAATGCGTTGTATATCCAATCCTGCTGATGCGCCAAAAATAATTTCCGCCGGTAAGATGAAAACTTACAGTTCCGTCATCAGCAGTCATTTGTGCTTTCAGTAGCGATGAATCTTTGCTGCTCAACAATTCCACTGTTGAATTGGGCAAGGGCTCCCCCTGTACATTTACAATTTTTAATACGGCTGTTTGCGCCTGGGCAACGAATACCGAGATAATAACAACAAAAAAGCAAATCAATTTTTGCATGGGTGCTTATTGGCCGGGCAATTTATTTGAAAGTAAATTTTGTAAGCATAAGATTTGGGTGGAACGGTAAAATAAAAAGATCAGGTGACGGTTTTTTACATCTGCCAATGATACTAAACGGGTGAAAAGTTTCAGAACGCAGGATAAAAGAAAGGTGTAAAAATGGTAACTTGTATAACTTCCCTATAAATGCTAATCGGTTATTAGAATTAGATGAAACATTAATCATCAATTATGGGACTATACAGAATTTTGCTACTAATGCTATTAACGGCAGGGTGCAAAGAAAAAAAGAATGATTCTTTGCTCGGTCACTGGCAGATCATGCGTTTGGAGGGAAAAGATTCCGGGGGCAGAGACCTGTATGTGTATAATGCCAACAGGGACACTTCAAAAAAATATGTGTCGTTCATTAACGATACAACTTACAAAGGCGGGCCAAAAACAAAAAACGCTGTCGATACCGTTCGCTATATTTTAACCGGCGATTCCATTTTTTCGAAAAGAGGTATCCGCAACTATTCACTGAAAATGATCACCAGCGATTCGGCACTGATCACAGGTGATGATCATTCTTCTATTACAATTGTAAGAGTCAACCGGGCGAATAAAAGGTGACAAAAGTGATGACTGCCAGCTGATCAATTTTGCTCAGCAACCATCGCACCAGCATGAACAGTTTGCAAAGTGCGAACAGTAGCCAGCACAGGATCAGCCGGTTTTTTAATATCTACTTCAAGCCCTTTTTCAAATCCGCTAAAATCATCTTTCAGATGAAATGAAGTTACCTGCAATTGGCCGTCTTTGCGCTGCACTGTCAGATAATGAAAAAGAGGTTTATAATCTTTTGCCAGGTCGGGCAGGCAGCCCGTGCTTTCATTTAAAGGCTGATGCAATCCGCCACCGCCGCCAATCACCATAAAATCTTTACCGCCAATTTTGTAATGTTCAAAGCCATGACAATGACCTGAAAGAAACAATTGACTTTTTTTCGATTGCAAAAAAGCAGGAACAAATTTTTGCTGCACGTCTTTACACGAGCCTACGATCTTGCTATTGGTATAAGGCGAATGGTGACACGTAGTAATGATGTATTGTATAGCCGGATCAGCATCTAATTTCACAAGCTCATTTTTATACCATTCCTGTTGATGCTCATCTTCTGCTTTTGTCAATTTTTTGAAATTAGAATTTAACAGAATTATGGCAACAGAATCTCTGACTTCTACATAGCCTGTACGTACATGATCGGGAAAACGTTGCTGAAATTTTTTCTGTCCTGCATTGGCCCTTCCCATTACTTCGTGGTTACCCAAAATGGCATCCACCGTAATGCCTTTATTACGCAGGTTTTGCAAATAGATGTCCATGGGTCTCCATTGCTTGTTGCTATAGCCAAGATTCACCACGTCGCCCAACAAAAACAGCGAGCCCGGCTGGCGGTTCTCAATCTCAGAAAATAATTTTTTGGTAGCCTGCCGGTTATGGTTGGCTTTCAGCCAAAGGGTTTCAACAAACATAGGTGCTTGTGTATCCGAGGCAAAAGCAATTAATGTAGTATCTGTCGACTGTGTTGGCAAGGTTTGGCTTTTCGCTAAAAAAGTAGTTAAGGATAGCATATAAAGGATAATGAATTTTTGATGCATAGAGGATAATGGTTACTGCTGTTATTGATTGATGAACTCATTTGAGCAATCATCGGTTTTCGAAAATGTGAACTGAAAATAACGCCGTGCTGTTGTCGAAAATGTTTATCCTGCAATAACAATTATCCTGCCTTTTGTGGCGCTGTTTGAGTACCAAAGTTCTATCATTGTTTGCTATAAAATACTTAAAGGTTGGAAAGAATAATATAGGATTTGTTATTTCTTTCCAATAAATGAATCCGCTTCTTTAAACCAATTATTTAGCATTGAAAACTAAATTTTTCATTCATCATATCCGAATAAAACACGAATGCCTATGTTCAGCATTACAGGCAATGGAATTCTTTTTTGATCATGAAAGAAAGGCGAAGGATAATCGGAAGCAGGCAGGGACGTTCTTACATCACCATACAAAAAAATGCCGGATGCCAGTGGATATTCAGTTCCGATAGCGAGGTCAATTGTAAGCCGTTTAAATTCGTCATTACCAAACACAGGCGTAGGCTGGATGATATATAGACTGGTGTCCACAACGGTCAGCAAAGCGTTCTGCACTTTCGAAAATAATAAACCAAACCCTGCAGTACCATAAATGGTCAAATTGTTTTCCTCATTGAAGGAGCCTTTAAAATATCGTTTCCAGCCAACGGAAACCTGCCGCAGCCCCCACTTGCCTTTCACTTCATAATTCATTGCCGCAGGAGCAGTAGAAGATGCTTTTGCATTAGCAACAAATGTATTGGTAAAACTTCCCTTTGTGTGGTAATTGATCCAGGCGTACAGCGTATTCTTTTTTGAAAAATGAAAATCGCCTTCTACGCCCTGGCCAAAAGACCAAAATTTTTGATGTGGGCTACAATTGCGCAGCACCGAAACATCGGTAGCAATGCTGAAACGCACCTGCGCAAAAATAACGGGCTGTACAAATAAGAGAAAGGCGAAAATAAAAAATGATTTCTTCAAGCAGTTGGATTGAACTGTAATATTAAGCAGAAAATAAAATGCTTTTAAAATAATCAACAGTTTGGTAACAGGATAGCCGGCACTTTGGAAAGACGTTTAACTTAAATAAAAAAGCAACCCGGTAAAGAGTTGCTTTTTTATTTATGATGGGAAAACTATTTTTTGAGCGTCAGTTCTTTAATGATGTTTTGTGCTCCGCCCAGTTTATCGATGCACCACAACACATAACGAATGTCAACACAAATCGTGCGGTTGAGGTCTTTGTCGAAAGCTATTTTATGACTTAACGCTTCGTAGTTGCCGTCGAATGCAAGTCCGATCAACTCGCCATTGCCATTGATCACCGGCGATCCCGAATTACCGCCTGTGATGTCGTTGGTAGTAATAAAGCAGGTTACCAAATCATTGGTGCGTGCATCTTTGTACTGTCCAAAGTCTTTTGCTTTCAGCAATTGAATTTCTTTGGCGGGCAAATCAAATTCATAATCGCCGGGAATATATTTTTCCAAAATGCCTTTTGATGTGGTTACATAATCGTAATGGACGGCATCGCGGGGATTGTAAGACGCCACTTTGCCATAGCTGACACGCATGGTGAATGTTGCATCCGGATACATCACTTTCTTTGGATTCATTTCCATGATGCCTTTCAAATACAATCTGCCCCATTCTGCATTTTTGGTAGTGAACTGCTGGTACAAAGGCAGGTATTTGCTTTGATAATTCCTGAGAATGGTGTTGACAAGGCTATAAGCCATGTCTTGCTGCAAAGCATTCGCATCAGGATTTTTTACAAAAGCATTCCACCTTGCATCATCAAAAATCATAGTGTTGTTGAAAATGGCTTCAGCATATTTTTGATATGTGGCAGCTTTATCCAATGCACCGTATTCGTTTTTGATGGCGTTGAACAATCCTTGCGGTTGTTGGTCCTTTGGAATGTCGTTATAATACATCTGCAATACAGCGGCCAGAATATTTTGGTCTGATGGTTTGTTCTCGCCTTTCAAAAAATTTTGCCGTGCTGTATTAGCCGCCTCGATTACTTTATTAATATCCTGAGAAGAAGCGCCGGGTTTTACCATTGTATTTTCTACCTGCTGTAAAATAGCTGCGAAAGCTAACAACGGAGAACCTAAAATACCCTCATTGATGTACACACGATGTTCAGCATAGGGTTTCCACGCTGCATAGGCTGCCTCAAGGTCTTTAAAAATATTTTTGTATTCTGGTTTATCAGCAGCCCATTTCATAAACGCCTCTTCCTGCTTCTTCTTTTGTCCATACACATCATATTTCAATAGTTGCTTTGTTTCGCCATCATAAAACTTCCAGTAATTAGCAATACCGGCATAGTCAGAAGCAAGTTGCAATTTAATGGCCGGATCTTTTTTCATTTGCTCGAACATATACTTAAGCCTCACATCGCGAAGCTTAACCAATGTAGGGTTGTTGATGCTGGTAGCCAGTTGAACACCCAAAGAAGACTCGTACCTGTTGGTGCTTCCGGGATAACCCCAAATCATGGAGAAGTCGCCTTCTCTTACGCCTTTTAAAGAAACAGGTAAATACCATTTTGGTTTTAGTGGTACGTTGGCCGCATTGTAAGCCGAAGGCTTTCCATCTTTGGTAGCATATACGCGGAAGATGGAATAATCGCCGGTGTGGCGTGGCCATTCCCAGTTGTCGGTATCGCCACCGAATTTTCCAACCGATTCGGGTGGTGCACCTACCAGCCGGACATCATTGTAACGCTGGTACACAAACGCTAAAAACTGGTTGCCTTTAAATAAGGGGCTGATCCTTGTTTCAATGTTGCTGCCAGCGTCAGACATCCTTTTGTTGATAGCAGCAATGACAGAGGACTGCTTAGCTGCTCTTTCGGCGCCTGTTAAGCCCTTAAGCGAGTCTTCCACTTCTTTGGTTACATCATCAATGCGTAATAAGAATTGCACGGATAAATTTCCACCAGGGATTTCTTCTCCTGCATTCTTTGCATAAAAACCATCTCTCAAATAGTTATGATCTACGGTGCTGGCACCTGCAATAACGCTATAGCCGCAGTGGTGGTTGGTAAAGATCAGGCCCTGCGGACTTACCAGCTCGCCGGTACAACCGCCGCCAAAAATTACAATGGCATCTTTCAGCGAAGCTTTGTTAATGCTGTACAATTGTTCTTTGGTCAGTTTCAATCCTTTTTTCACCATGTCATTGTACACCTGCTGGCCTAACAAATAAGGCAGCCACATACCTTCGTCGGCAGCAGCTTTCAATACAAGCGTTACACTTAGAGTGAAAAGAATAAAGAGTTTTCTCATGTTCATAAATTTTTTGTGAATACCTAAAAAGGCAGTAGCAAACGTACTTAAAAATGAAGCGGCGCCCAAAGATGCACGGGGCATCGTTTCCCGAAAATTGATTTTTAAGAGACTTATAGAAATAGAAGATTGGTTGCTTATAGATCTGTTAATGATTTTTAAACAACTACTTGCATAGGGCAACTAAAATTATTATACTATCTATTCGTTATATAGATTACTGTTCGTCTCATTTGGAGAAGAAGATTGCATCCGCAAAAAAATAGTAGTATTTTCCGGCCCGTAAAACACCACCAATTCTTATGAAAAAGTTTTTAAAATACACAGGCATTGGATTTATTGTATTGCTACTATTCGCTTTTTTACTCCCCATTCTTTTTAAAGGAAAAATTCTAAAAATAGTTAAGACAGAAGTCAACAAAAACCTGGAAGCCAAAGTTGATTTTAAAGATGTAAATATTTCCCTGTTCCGCCATTTTCCTAAATTATCTGTTGCCCTGGAAAATGTTTCCGTGGTTGGGATCAATGAATTTAAAAATGACACGCTGCTAAGTGCACCTTCTGTTGACGCGTCGGTAAATTTAATGAGCCTTTTTAGCGGAAAAGATATGAAAGTATATGGCGTGTATTTGAATGAGCCACGTATTCATGCTTTGATAAATAAAGAAGGCAAGGGCAATTGGGAAATTACGAAAGAAAACACCGCAACTTCAACAAGCGAACCTTCCGCTTTCCAGGTGAAGCTGGAAAAATATGCTGTGCGTAACGGTTACATTTATTACAAAGATGAAAGCAGCGATATGAGTGCTGAGATCAACGGGCTTGATCATGAAGGCAGTGGCGATTTTACGCAGGATTTATTTACACTTACTACCAAAACAAAAGCTACTTCGGCCAATTTTATTTATGCCAGTGTTCCTTATTTAGTGAATGCACAAACAGGCATTGATGCCGATTTTGAAATTGACAACAAAAGCAGTAAGTACAGTTTTAAAAATGCTGCTATTATGGTGAACGATTTGAAAGTAGTGGCAGATGGTTTTATGCGGTTAGATAATGACAGCACCTACAGCATGGATATAAAATTTGATGCGCCGTCCAACGAGTTTAAAAATATTTTATCGTTGGTGCCGGCTATTTATAAAAATGATTTTGACAAGCTGAAAACCAGCGGTACAGCAGCTTTTAAAGGTTTTGTAAAAGGTGTGTACAGCCCTGCCCAATTGCCTGCTTACAATGTTGACCTACACATTAAAGATGGTTTTTTTCAATACCCAGATCTGCCACAGCCAGTAAAAAATGTGCAGGTGGCTGCGCAAATTTCCAATGTTGATGGTGCTATTGATAATACTGTGATCAACATTACACAAGCGCATGTGGAAATGG
>JBQCHB010000058.1:0-2525 GCA_051955075.1 Flavisolibacter sp. | reverse complement strand
TAAATTGAACAATGATCCAAGAGTAACAAGAGTGGGCCGATTTTTGAGAAATACGAGCCTTGATGAATTGCCACAGTTTTTCAACGTATTGAAGGGAGACATGTCGATGGTGGGTAACAGACCTTTACCTTTGTATGAAGCAGCGACGTTAACCACTAATGAATTTGTTGAGCGATTTGTAGCACCTGCAGGTATAACCGGTTTATGGCAAATCAAAAAAAGAGGCCGGGCCGAAATGTCTATAGAAGAGCGAATCAGTTTAGACATCACTTATGCCCGGGAAAGCAATATCTTATACGATTTGCGTATAATGGCCAATACGCCGGCTGCGCTTATCCAGAAAACCAGCGTCTAAGTATACAGGCATTATTATCGTACTACTAAAAAACTTAAAGATGAAAAACGAAGGCTACCCCTTGGTATCCATTGTGACACTTAATTGGAATCAAACAAAGATTACTTGTGAGTTCTTGGAATCCACCAGAAAATTGCTTTATAAAAATTACGAGATCCTGGTTTGTGATATGGGCTCTGATGAAGATCCCACAGCGTTTATCAATCTTCAAAATTTTCCCAATACCAAAGTACTTCGCAGCGAAAAAAACCTTGGCTTTACCGGCGGCAACAATTGGGGCATGCGTCAGGCGAAAGGTGATTTCATTTTCATAGTAAATAACGACACTGAAGTTACGCCTGATTTACTTGACCAACTTTTAAAACCATTTCAAGAAAACGCTTCCGTTGGTGTAACCTGTCCTAAAATACGTTACTACCACCAGCCCAACCTGATACAATATGCAGGATTTAATCCCATTAATGTTTATACAGGCAGAACAACCGCTGTGGGTAACAAAGAAGTAGACAAGGGTCAACATAATACTTCTGGCTTTACCCATGGTGCACACGGCTGTGCTATGATGGTTAAAAGGGAAGTGATTGAAAAAGTAGGAATGTTTCCCGAAAAATTTTTCATTTATTATGAAGAATGGGACTGGAGCACCCGCATCTTAAAGGCGGGATATAAAATTTACTACCAGGCGCAAGGGCTTATATACCATAAAGAATCGGTTACTATGGGTAAACAAAGCCCAGTAAAAGTGTACTATCATACCCGTAACCGTATTTTGTACATGCGCAGAAACAATAATAAGGCGCAACTGCTTGCCTTTATTACTTTTTTTGTACTTTTTAGTGCACCAAAATCTGCCATACAGTTTGTGTTGAACAGGCAATACGGTCATTTAAAGTCTTTTGTAAAAGGAACTGTCTGGAATTTAAAAACATCTAAATACTCGCCAGTTCATTAACCCTTAATAAATTTAAACATGGTTAAATCGTTAATTACCGGCGGCGCCGGATTTATTGGATCGCATGTGGTCAATCACTGCCTTAAAATGGGTCATCAGGTTATTGTGCTTGATGATTTAAGTGGTGGTTTTGAGGATCACATTCCGGAAGGGGCCATCTTCGTAAAAGGAAGTGTGTATGATGAAAAATTGGTAAAAGAGCTTTTCGACCAATATGAATTTGATTATGTTTATCATTTAGCTGCTTATGCAGCAGAAGGTCTTTCTCATTTCATCCGCCGCTTTAATTATAATAACAATCTTGTAGGCAGCATTAACTTGATCAACGAATCTATTAAGCATAAGGTAAAATGCTTTGTATTCACTTCCTCCATTGCTGTATATGGTGCAGGCCAGTTACCAATGACAGAAAGCACTGTTCCGCAGCCAGAGGATCCGTATGGAGTTTCCAAATATGCGGTAGAGATGGACTTGAAAGCTGCACATGAAATGTTTGGATTGAACTACGTTATTTTCCGTCCGCACAATGTATACGGCGAAAACCAAAACATTGGTGATAAATACCGGAATGTAATTGGCATTTTCATGAACCAGATCATGCAAGGAAAACAGCTTACCATTTTTGGAGACGGCACCCAAACAAGAGCATTCAGCTACATTGATGATGTGGCTATTCCTATTGCTAAAAGTGTTGATACTCCTGCGGCCTATAACCAGGTATTTAATATCGGCGCAGATAAACCATATACAGTAAACGAACTGGCGGAAGTGGTGAGCAGGGAGTTTGGCGTTGAACCCGATATTAAACATTTGCAGGCCCGCAATGAAGTAATGCACGCTTACTCAGATCATACAAAAGCACATAGTGTTTTCGGAAGTTCAACCGGAATTTCTCTGGAGCAGGGCATTGCACGCATGGCTGCCTGGGCAAAAGAAGTAGGAGCCCGCCAAAGCCAGGAGTTTGACAATATAGAAATCACAGAAAAACTGCCCGACGGCTGGGGAATAGTGAAAAAAGAAGCTGTGAACGCATAGTGATAATGATGCAGACCAATAAAAAAATAAAGGTTTTAGAGGGTATTCGCCAGGGAAAAATTGGCGGAGGCGAAAGCTATTTGCTTAGTCTTGTTGAAAATTTGAACAGGGATATTTTTGAGCCCATAGTCCTTTCTTTTACAGATGGCCCTATGATTGAGAGATTGAAAAGTTTAGGTATAA
>JBQCHB010000057.1:0-12400 GCA_051955075.1 Flavisolibacter sp. | reverse complement strand
AAAGCAAATATTGATGTGACTTCTGTAGTGGGAAAGGGGACAACGTTTACAATTACTTTTCCGGCAGCGTAATTCAGTTTTGTGATGCAATTTTAAGTCTTCCTGCTAGCCAGGTTAAATAAAAGACTTATAGACCTGCCGGCTCAGTTTTCCTTAAATTCTTACTGTCTTGCTCATCGCATAATAAAAGGTTCCTCCTATAACGGGAAGAACTATTACAAGGATAATCCAAAGCAGTCTATTTTCAGAACTTGAATTAACCCTGAAATCTTTAAATACATCTATTATACTCCATATCCAGTGTATGCCGGCCAATAGAAAGCTAAATATTAAAACGTAGTCGCCACTCTCATAGCCATTGGCCCGCATGCCAACGCCTATAAAAATTAGAAGAAGGCTGATGATGCCTAAAATGAAATTTGGATGCTTAACGTTTCTCATATACCTGTTTTAAATACATCTACCAAGCTTTTTACCACAATCACTTTTGGAACGATTAAAAATTTGTGCCATTTAGCAAGCTGAAGAGGCCAGTTATCGATACACGGTTCCTGTAATAATGATGATGCTAAGTTGCCAGCATGCACTGATAAAATAGCAAGGCGGTTGACCCGGTCTTTGCTTCAAAAAATTTTATAAACTCTTTTTACTAATCAAGTCTTGATAGTGGGATTTCTTTAGCTTCCTGCTTAACAATGAATACAGCAGTTTGCTTTGGACGAATACCTTCACCAGCATTCAGCGCATATACTTTTGTAAACTCTGCTCCAAAATAAAGGATAAGCGATGAGTAATAAATCCAGGTGAGAATAATAACAATGGAAGCTGCAGTGCCATAAGTAATGCCCAGGTTTAACTTTCCTAAGTATATTCCGATTAAAAATTTGCCGAACAAGAAAAGAGCAGCGGTTAGGGCGGCGCCAATCAATGCATCTTTCCATGAAATAACAGCATCGGGCAAAACTTTAAAAATTACGGCAAATAATCCAGTAATAACAATAAGAATTATGGCAACATTAATAAACTGAAATAAGGATACGGTATAATTTGGAAAATGTTTAATTAGCCTGTCGCTTAATAAATTGAGAAGCAGGTTTACGATCAATGAAGCCAGTAAAAGAAATCCCAGGCCTAATATTAATGAAAAAGATATCAGCCGGTTGATGAGGTATTTCAGCCATCCTTTCTTTGGCTTTGCTTTTACGGACCATATAAAATTTATAGAGCCCTGCATTTCTGTAAAAACACCTGTAGCACCAACAATCAATACAATGCCGCCAATAATAGCGCCTATAGTAGTAGCATGCGAATGTTCAATGTTGGTAATGATGTCCTGCACCTGCATAGCTACTTCGCTGCCTACCAGGCCGTTGATCTCATGATAAATTCTGCCTTCCACCGCCTCTCTGCCAAAAAAAATTCCGGCTAAGGAAATGATAATGATCAGCAATGGCCCAAGCGCAAATACGGCATAATAGCTTAAGGAAGCGCTTAGTTTAAATCCCTGGTCCTCTAAAAAAGAATTGCCTGCATTGCCCAATAACCGAAATACTTTTACTAATTGTTTCATTCCTTTCTTTTATCATCAGCAACCGCCGCTGTGAATTTAATGTTTTACTAGAAGAATAACGTCTAACTTTTCATTATTGCCAAGTGCCAGCTATAGTTAACAGTCCAGAATCATTATCATGTGGAGTTTTGTACACAGAAAACTACTCCCTTTTTCTTTCTTCTACAAAAGAAGAAAGTTTTGAAACGAAACCATCATTGGCAATATTTTTTCTAATTATAAATAGAACTAAATAAATAAAATAATGAGAAGTATTCTTTATATAGTGGCAGTGATATTGATCATAGGTTGGTTATTAGGTGTGTTTGCCTGGGGTGCAGGTGGCCTCATTCATATTTTAATAGTAATTGCTGTTATTGCATTGTTATTAGCCATTATTCGCAGAGCATAAATTCAATTCAGTCTTTCTCATATACACGGTCCATTCTATCAGCAAGGCTACAGTCTCCACTGTAGCCAATTTTTTTTGACCACTTATCAGACGTTCTATCTAGTTTGGTAAATGACAGCACTTATAAAAAAAGAGTTGGTCAATTAGCCAACTCTTATCAAATTCAAATTCTCGTATTTGCTTAACTATGCGCCAGCGCACCAATAGTTTTTGAACATTCGCGGCAAATGCGGGCACATTCTTTAAAGCTTTCGCCATTATGCTCTTCGCATACTTCTGCGCATTCTTCGCAAATGCCCACACACAATAAAGCAAACCTGCCTATATTGGGAGAATAAGTTTTTATTGCATGAAAAGTGCCCATGCAAATCAGTGCACATTCATCAACCACCTTAGTCATTTTCCTTGAAAAACAGGAGCGTACTTCTGCAAGTGAAGCAAGTAGGTTCTCACATTTGATCCAGGCATCGAAACATGCCTGCGTTTGGTAGCTTGTCACAGTAATCATAAGTTCAATTCTTTACTTTTTTCTGAATGGCTTCTACATCCTGCATGAAACGGGTGACCCTGGCATCATTATAAGTGCCATAAGCATCTATCAATGTTCCTTTTGTTCCGTCACTCGTTTCAATTACATACAGAATGGCATTATCATCCGGGTCGGATTCGCCTTCAAAGCGGTAGAAATTAACTATTTCGATTTCATCAGGGGAATAATAAGAATGCTTTTGCAAAGACTCCAGCCCTTGTTCAGTAATTCCGAAATCTTCAGTATAGCCTTCGTTAACCATACGATTTAAACAGTTGGTTAAACTCTTCATATAAGGCATACTGTTGTGTTCGTTTACAATCATTGTGGGCGGTAGCTTTATTTATATTAACTAAATACTCTGCCAGAAACGTTAAAGCAGAGCCGGGCAGGTTTTACCTGTCGTTGAGTAGTTATTTCCACAAACCAATCTCTTGATTTGTGGAAATAACAGCGTAAAAGCAAGTAGCAAATTGGAAATAATGACGGTCTTTGCTACTTGTGTTTTTTATTATTATTTAGAAGCTCTTTGCATGTCACGCAAACGCTTGATCTCATCATGCCCTGTTTTTAATGCAGCTTTTTGGCGAACGATCAAATCCCGGAGAGAAGGTTCAAATTCCAGGTCGGAATTCAAAGCTGTATCGTAAGCTTTCTGTGCAGCATCTTCGCCAAATTCGCAATTGTTCAATACCGTTTGACGGTCATGACCTGTTACGGCTGCTTTTAGATCCATCCATACACGATAAATTTTTCCTGAGTTGGTGCTGCCATCAGCCGGATCGCCACCAAGACGGGTAACTTCCTGTGTCAGTTCTTGTCCAAACTGACGACTTTCTGTGATATAACGTTGAAACAAAGTGCGCAGATCTGCATCTTCGTCTTTCAACTCATCAATGCCTTTTTCATAGCCTACAACTCGATCGTGATTGATGCGTACCAGATCATTTAAAATGCCTATTGCTTTTTCGTTTTCCATAATCTAAATTTTTAGATGAGAATTATCAAAAAATCGTACCGCTTGAAGGATAGTTGACAAAGTGTAGTGATGACCAGTTTTATGTGATAGTGAATAAGCGCTGAAGTGGGTATTCTTTTCAATTA
This sequence comes from Flavisolibacter sp., assembly GCA_051955075.1. Lineage (GTDB taxonomy): Bacteria > Bacteroidota > Bacteroidia > Chitinophagales > Chitinophagaceae > Flavisolibacter. The sequence goes on along the minus strand of JBQCHB010000057.1, from coordinate 8,806 downwards.
CTCATAAAGGATGAAAAAGCGTTTAATAAGCGAATACAAACGTTCTTGTTTATTGCTCATGGAAAGCAAACCTTCGTGCTTGCATTTTTGTTAACGGTATAAAATTTATATGTATGGCAGCACATGACTTAGTAAACCCTTTAAATCAAACGTTATGGCTAAGTATTCAAAAGGTGCAGGAAAAAAAGTTGAAAAAGCAATGCACGAAAAAAAGCACGGTCAGTTAAAAAGCGGACGTAGTGGCAAAAAAGTAACTTCTCGCAAACAGGCTATTGCCATTGGTTTGTCTGAAGCAAGAGAAGAAGGCGAAAAGGTGCCCAGGAAAAAGAGCAGTAGTTCATCATCTGGTGGAAGAAGCAAATCATCGTCATCTCAAAGTTCTGGCAGAGGTTCTTCAAGAAGCTCATCTTCTAAATCTGCATCATCAAAATCTTCATCACGTTCGTCAGGAAGCGGAAGCTCCAGAACAGCTTCTAAAAGTTCATCAAGAAGCAGTGCATCGAAAAAAGCAGCTCCTAAAAAAGCCGCTTCTCAAAAAACAGCATCAAAAAAAGTGGCATCTAAATCTTCATCAAGCCGTGCTGGAAGTTCTGCAACTCGTGGAGGCAGTTCGGCCAGTCGCAGCAGCAAAGCAAATTCAAAAAGAGGTTTGGCATCAGCCAGCAGAAGTACAAGAGAAAGAGTAAGCAGGGAAGGCGGCGAAGCGCCACACAAACAAAGAGGATTAGCTGCCGCAAGCCGCAGTACAAGAGAAAGAGTAGCAAGGGCAGGCGGGAAGGCTTAGAAATTTTATAGTTCATAGTTTATAGTTCATGGTTGCTTTAATGCAATCATTGCTTATTTCGCCGATCAGTTGCATAGAGAAGTTTCCATGAACCATGACCTATGAACCATAGGCTTAATCAAACCAATTCTTTCAAAATTTTCATAAGCACTTTTTCTTCGGAGGTTAAACCAGCCAGATCGTCGGGTTGTTCTATTCTGTCTAACTCGGTGAGGTATTTGTGCAAGTGTTGTTCTTCGTATAGTTTTATAATGCCCGGATGAACGTAATATTTTTTACAAACGGTTCGGGTGTTGCCTAATTTTTTACTTACCTCGTCAAGAGCGGCTACTACATTTTTTTTGCAATCGGTTTCAGATGCTGCTTCTCCAATTGATTTAAAAGCCCGGATAATATTAAGTGTTCCCGCCCATGTTCTAAAATCTTTGGCGCTGAAATCACCGCCGGTTGCTTCTTTGATATATTTATTCACCATGCCCGAATCAATGGGTTTGCGACTACCTTCTTCGTCATAATATTGAAACAATTCTTTGCCTGGGATGTCCCTGCATTTTTGAACCATTTTTGCAAGCCTGCGGTTGCGAAGCGATACTTTTTGCTCAACACCCTTTTTGCCTTTAAAACAAAAATGAACCGTATCGCCATTTACCTTAACATGACTGTCTTTTAATGTGGTTAAGCCATAGGAGCCATATAATTTTTCATAATCATCGTTGCCAATGCGTATGTAAGTTCTCTCCATCAGGCTGACAACTGTAGCTACTACTTTTTCTTCGCACAATTCTTTTTTTGCTAAATCTTCTTCAAGCTTTATACGCATGGAAGGCAACAATTTTCCAAATTCATATAAATGATGAAACTTGGTTTCATTACGCAATAAGCTCCACAGTTGATGATAACGGTATTGTTTTCTCCCTCTTATATCAAAGCCCGTAGCTTGTATGTGACCGTTTTCTTTGCTGCAAATCCAAACGTTTGTCCAGGCGGGAGGAATAACCAGTTTTTTTATGCGTTCTAACGCTTGTTTATCTTTTAAGGGCTTCTTGTCGTAGATGTAGGTAAAGCCATTGCCTTTTTTTACGCGGCTGATACCAGGTTCTTTATCGTTTACATAAATAAGATCGGCGGCTTTGGCAGCCTTTGTATAATCTTTATCTATTTTCAAGAACGCTGCATGCGATAATTCCACAACTTGATCCATCGTTAGCTTGTTTGTTGTTTTTTTAATAATTCAAGGTGTGCCTGGTGAGAGTTGTGCTTGTGTTTATGAATATCTCCCGCTTCATCAACAGAATGAGAACTGTGTAAATCATTTTCCTTTTTAGCCAGGTCAGAAAGCCTGATATAGAATTTTTTAAGAACTTCCAGTTCATCTTGCGTCAAATCTTCCACTACAATCAACCGGTTGCTGGCCCTCTCGTCGCTGGCAATTAATTCATTTAACTTTAATTGTATGGCCAACGAATCTTTGTTTTGCGATTGCTGAATGATAAACACCATTAGGAAGGTAATAATGGTAGTGCCAGTGTTAATGACCAACTGCCAGGTGTCGGAATAATGAAAAATAGGCCCCGTAACCGCCCAAACAACGATTACTGCTGCAGCTATCAAAAAAGCAGTTGAGGAACCGGCAACCTTTGTAACTGCTGCAGCAATTTTTTCGAACCTTGCTTTGAAGCCTTTCTTGGAAGATGCTTTTTGATTCAAAGGGATCTCTTTGTTTATGTCTTTTTCAATGTTCTTTTCAGACGAATTTGTATTCATAAATTTTGTTTGTATGGAATATAAAGAAAAAGCCAGACCAAAAGATCTGGCTACCGGCTGTTGTTTTAGTTAGTTGTTTAAATGGTACGCAGCTGCTTATTCTTCTGGTTCGCTTTCTGCGCCAATATTAATACCGCTAACCGCCAATTCGGTCAGCAACTGGTCTGCTTCTTTTTCTTCGTCAAGTGTTTGTTGCAGCAGATCGGCAATGTCGTTATGTCCCATTGTTTTTGCTAATTGTACCAGGCTTCCATAAGCTGCAATTTCGTAATGCTCTACTTTTTGGCCCGAGATGATGAGACCTGCGTCTCTAACCATGGTTCCTTTTGGCAATTCTTCGATAACCTGTTCTGCTTCTTTTACCAATCCATCCATGGCCTCGCATTTTTTTGCACGTGCTGCCATATCAAGCATTTCAAACACTTGTTCTACACGCTCAATGTGGCCCTGTGTTGCCGTTAAATGTTGTTCAAACGCATTAGCCAGTTCATCTGAAGTAGCTGCTTTTTTCATTTTAGGCAAAGCCTTCGTCAGGTGTTTCTCTGCCCAATAAATATCTTTCAGCTCATCTACAAACAATTCCTTCAGCATTGTTTCTTCGCTCTTTGTTGCAGTATTGCGGGTGGTTCTTTTTGTACCCGCCGACGTTGTGTTTCTTGCCATAATAAAAATGATTTACGATTAACAGATTTGTTATGTGTATTAAAATATAGTGCCAGCAACATTGCCGCAAAGCCCTTTTCAATACTATGTTCTGTAGATTTTTTTACACATCAGTCAAAGCTCATCAATGTATTTAATGGTCGTTTTTTTATGGTATTTAATTTGGAGTTATATACACGAACCTCCATGATTACTTCATCAAATAAAAAATTATGACGACCAATCAACAATTAAACTTTCTGCAGGAGAAGATTCGCGAAATCGGTAGCGCCATCTTTTTTAACTTAAGCGATTCGGTACTCAAACTTCCTACTTCCATTGTAAGCACTTTTAAGGTTGACGATTATGGATTTGTTTGGTTTTTTGTTCAAAAACCCAGGCAACAATTAAAAGAATTTGAGCTGGATTTTCCTGCAAGGCTTGACTTTTTTAAAAAAGGTACCAATCATTTTTTGCAAGTGTCGGGGAAAGGATGGGTAGTTACCGATCCTGAGGAAATGAACATAATTGAAGACCTGCCAAATTTTTCTTTAGAGGAAATGGTATTGGTGAAAGTAAAGATTATGAAAGCCGATTATTATGAAAAAACACAGGGAAGACAGTCCTGGTGGCAAAATGCGGTAAACACTGTAATTGCCTGGTTTCGCAACGATCAATACAGACCCGGCACCTATTATCCTGCTTCGTAAATTTTAAATGATAACCTATGAGATCTATTTGGTCTGGAGCAATAAGTTTTGGTTTGGTAAACATCCCAGTTAAATTGGGCAGCGCCATCGAATCGGCCAATGAGCTGAATTTCGATATGCTTTCAAAAAAAGACATGGCGCCTATCCGTTATGCACGTATTGATACAAAGACAGATAAGGAAGTAGCATGGAAAGATATTGTGAAGGGTTACGAATATGCAAAAGGAAAATATGTGGTAGTAACCGATGAAGATTTTGCCAAAGCAAGCCCTGAAAAATCCCGCACTATAGATATTGTACAATTTGTAAAGGAAGAAGAAATAGACCCTATTTATTACGAGAAGCCTTATTATCTCACTCCCGACAAAGGAGCCTCTAAATCATACCATCTTTTAATAAAAGCATTGGAGGAAACACAGTCTGTTGGACTGGCTGAATTTATGTTGCGCAACCGCATGCATATTTGTGCATTAAAAGTGCATGAAGGTATTTTGTTGTTGAATCAAATGCGTTATCAGGATGAAATAAGAGAAGTGCCAGAAGCAGGAGCCGCGGAAAAAATTTCTCCGAAAGAATTGCAGTTAGCCGTAAAGCTTATTGAACAGCTTACAGAAAAATTTGATCCTGAGGCATTCAAGGACACTTATGTTACCGAATTGAAAAAAGTGATAAAGGCAAAAGCTGCCGGCAAAGAAATTCATATTGCAGAACCAAAGAAAACTTCCGCTACTGTAAAAGACCTGATGGAAGTATTGAAACAAAGCCTGGAAACCAAAAAGAAAAGAGCATAACCTATAGCCGGTAAGTACTTCAATTAAGCTTTTAATAAGCCTCGAGCCATGAGCTGCGAGCTATGAGAAGGAATACATTCACATTGCGATAATTTCAAACTATAAACTACAAACTCTTTGATGGCATAAGTTTTATTCATCTTCCGTTGTATGAGTTTAACATTGTACAACAAGAAACGTCGCTTCAACGAAACTCCCGAGCCTGAGGGAAAGGAAAAATCATCAAAAGGTTCTTTACGTTTTGTTATTCAAAAACATGATGCTTCGCATGTGCATTATGATTTTAGATTAGAAATGGCTGGAGTATTAAAAAGCTGGGCTGTGCCTAAAGGACCTTCGCTCAATCCTGCAGATAAAAGATTGGCAATGATGGTGGAGGACCACCCATTTGCATACAGAAATTTCGAAGGCATCATTCCTGCGGGAAACTATGGCGGGGGAACTGTCATTGTATGGGATGAAGGCACTTACGAACCTTTGGCGGGGGAAAATCTTAGCAGAAAAGAGCAGGAAAAATTATTGTTGAAAGAGCTGTATGCCGGCAATTTAAAATTTACACTGCATGGCAAAAAGCTGAAAGGCGAATTTGCGCTTTTTCAAATGAAGGCAAGAGGAGAAAGATCGTGGATACTGGTAAAGAAAAAAGATGAATATGCCACTGATGAAGATGTGACGGAAAAAAATACATCTGCTAAAACGGGCAAGACCATTGCGCAGGTGGCAGCAGAAAACGGCACCGTTCCCAATCACCCCGAAGAAGAAATAAGACCGAAAGCAAAGCAAAAAAAAGAAACAAGGTCTAAGGTGGAAAGTAAAAGTGGCACAAAAAAACCTGCTGCTAAAAAATCCGTGAAATCAGCTCTCTCACGATCCGAAAAGACAGCGATCAAAAAAAAAATTCTGAACGCACTGGGTGATCAAATAGATAAGGCCCGCCAAACGCCCTTGCCAGAAGATGTGGGACCTATGCTGGCAACGCTTATTAATGAACCATTTGATAACGACGAGTGGCTTTTCGAAATTAAATGGGATGGCTATCGTGCTGTTGCTTATTGTGATGAAGAAAACGTAGAACTTGTCTCCCGCAACTTAACTCCGTTTACCGAAAAATATTTTCCTGTTACTGAAGCCTTACAGCAATTGGGCTTGAATGCTGTATTTGACGGAGAGATTGTAGCTGTAAATGAAAAGGGCCTTGCAGAGTTTCAATTATTACAGAATTGGCAAAATACACCAGCCCGGTTGCAGTTTTTTATTTTCGACATTCTTTGGCTGGATGGATATGACTTAACCTCACTGCCTTTAATTGAACGAAAAAGAATTTTGAAAGAAGTGTTGCCTCAGGATGACGCTGTAATAAAATACAGCGATCATGTAACAGGCAAGGGAATTGATTTTTTTAACGTAGCCGTATCGCAGGGATTAGAAGGCATCATGGCAAAAAAAGCCAACAGCATTTATCAACCCGATACAAGAACCAATGATTGGGTAAAGATTAAAGTGAATTTGCGCCAGGAAGTAATTATTGCAGGCTACACGCAGCCACGCAACACACGCAAGTTTTTCGGCTCTTTGCTATTGGGCGTTTATGATGGTGATGAACTGGTTTATATCGGACACACGGGCAGCGGCTTTAATACAAAAAGCCTGGAAATGATTTACAAAAAGCTTCAGCCGTTGATAACAGATGAAAGTCCGTTTGTAAAAACACCAAAAACGAATATGCCGGCCACTTGGGTAAAACCAAAATTGGTGTGTGAAATAAAGTTCACGGAATGGACCAAAGACCGCATGGCACGCCACCCCATTTTTATGGGACTGCGTGATGACAAGAAACCAAAAAATGTCACCTTTGAAAAAGCTGTAACCATGGCAACAATAAAAAGAGCATCGAGCATTAAGCCACGAGCTGCGAGTAAAAAAAAAGAAATGACAACCAAGGCAAAAGCCCGAAGTCCAAAGCAGCAAAGCGTAAGGGCTAAGACAAAAAGTAAAAGGCAAGATGAAGGTGAGGAAAAAGAACTTCCCGTAAAAAAATCTGTGAAATCATCTTCCAAATCAAAGCAAACAACGACTAATTTGGTGTTGACAGGAGAAGAACAAGTCATTACTCTTAACGGTCACGAGTTGAAGCTTACCAATTTAGATAAGCTCTATTGGAAAAAAGAAAAGTTCAGCAAAGGGGACATGATCAACTATTACCTGCAAATGGCTCCTTATATTTTGCCCTACATGATTGACAGGCCGCAGTCGCTGAACCGCCACCCTAACGGCATTGAAGGACCGAACTTTTTTCAGAAAGATATGAAAGGAAAGCTTCCTGACTGGATGGAAACACATGAAGATTTCAGCGAATCAACCAATGAAACAGTGGAGTATCTGGTTTGCAGCAACGAAGCAACATTGATCTACATGGCTAATTTGGGCTGCATCGAAATGCATCCATGGCATTCGCGTACACAAAGCTGGCAAAAACCTGATTGGTGCTTGATCGATCTTGATCCTGATAAAACAAATACCTTCAACCAGGCGATTGAAACAGCACAAACTGTGAAAAAAGTTTTAGATGCTATTGGCGCGGATTGTTGCGTGAAAACTTCGGGCTCTACAGGCATTCATATTTACATTCCGCTTGGCGCTAAATACGATTATGATCAATCAAAACAATTAGCAGAATTGATAGTGACATTGGTAAACCAGGAATTGCCCGAGTTAACAAGTGTGGAGAGAAGTCCTGCTAAGCGGAAAGGGAAAATTTATTTGGACTATTTACAAAACCGCGAAACACAAACGGCAGCTGCGCCTTATTCATTAAGGCCCAAACCCGGCGTTCCCGTATCTACACCTTTAGATTGGAGCGAAGTAAAAAAAGGCTTAACACCGACAACGTATAACGCCAAAAATATTTTTGAACGAGTACAAAGTGTAGGTGATTTATTTAGGCCTGTTTTAGGGAAAGGAATTAATTTAGAAAAGGTGTTGAAGAAATTAGCGTCGCTCTAAGATGAAAGTAATTAAACAAATTAAATGCACGAATTTGGTAAGCCAGTGAATATGCATCATAGAGAGTTCGTCTTATAAAAAAGAACAAATAGAAATAGCATAGAAGACAAAATGAATCCTGCATTAACCATTTACAGCAATACTGCTTTTGATTTCATCAATGAAGATTTTGAAATTAAAACTTTGAGCAACGACTGCCTTTTTACCGAAGGGCCGTTGTGGAATAAGGAAGGCTTTTATTTATTTAGCGACACAACAGCTAATGTTGTTTATAAAATAAGAGAAGGCAAAAAAAAAGAAGTGTTCATCAGCAATAGTGGAACTAATAATTTAGATGATGCTGATTTAAAGCCGGGGCAGGGTGGATCAAACGCTTTGGCGTATGACGAAAATGAAGAATTGGTAGTTTGCCGGCACGGCAATCATGCTATTGAAAAATGGGATGGTAAAATGTTCCGCCCTTTCATCAATTTATATAATGACAAGCCTTTCAACAGTCCTAACGATTTGATTCTGCACAGCGATGGCCGTATTTATTTCAGCGATCCGCCTTATGGCTTAAAAGATGCTGTGTTAAATCCAGCAAAGTTTCAACCGCTTGCAGGCGTATATTGCTGGAAGAATGAAAGTCTTGAAATGATCTGCGATAAATACCAATATCCTAATGGCGTTTGTTTAAGTCCTGATGAAAATTTTTTATTCATTTGCTCAAACAAGCCATTTGAAAAATTTATTTCCATTTATGAAACAAAGAACAACCGATTTGTAAAAACCTTTGCCGAAGAAACCAGTGATGGTATTGAATGCGACAGGGAAGGAAATGTTTACTTGAGTAACAAAGACGGCGTTATTATTTTAGACAAAGAAGGACAAAGATTAGCTTTGATAACATTGCCTACCGTACCGGCCAATATTTGCTGGGGTGGAGAAAATATGAATGATTTGTTTGTAACCGCAAGAGAAAATATTTTTTTGATCAAAGGTTTGCAGAAATAATTTACTCTTCGAAGAACTCTACTTGGTGCTCTTTCAAAAATTGTTTGATAACATCTACATGTACACAATTGCCCACGTGCAATAAAGGCTGGTTAGTGATCTTAATTTTTCGTCCT
>JBQCHB010000056.1:0-9941 GCA_051955075.1 Flavisolibacter sp. | reverse complement strand
CCGCAAGCATATAAATAAATGGTGCGGCTTTTTTCATCTACATACAAGATCTCACTCAACAGCCAGTTGCATTTGGTACTTTGATTTTTGAGTTTGCCGGTAGTGGCGTCATACAAATACAGATGGCCCCAGTTGTCTCTTTCAGAAAACCAGATGATCTCGTTGGTCTTTGGTAAATAGCGCCAGTTGATAGTGCCCCAGCCCGATTCGTATTGGGTGGGAACGGTTTCTTCAAACACCTCACGCACCTCGCCGGTATTGGCATTGGCAATGCGAAACTTTTCATTCTTATGATCTCTTGAAGTAGAAACGAATGCCAGCCAGTTGGCATCATCGCTCCAGTCCACATCGTCAAAAGTGCCGCTGCTGGAAATATCATCGCTCAATGTAGCACGGTGCGGATCGGGAGGCACATTGAGTGTAATAACTTTCGGCTCATCTACATTGATAATAACACGGGTGATCATGGGAATGTGTTCATCGCCGGGCATGGGGTACTTCCATGCTTCCAGCTTAGGATGACCTACGTTGGTAGTAACCAGGTACATCTCTCCCACCTGGCGTTGGTCCTGTTTAAAAGTGGCGATCTTTTTTGAATCGGGCGACCAGCGCAAAATGGCTCCATCGCTGTGTTTCCATCCTGCATTATCGGTGGCATATCCAAAATCTTTTACGCCGTCTGTTGTGAGCTGCGTTTCCTTTCCCGACTTTACATCTTTCATCCAAAGGTTCCAGTCTTTGATATAAGCAGCTTTAGTGCCATCGGGAGAAAGCACTTCATTGCCGCCCCTGCGTGGAAAGCGGCGGCCGCCTCCGCTCATGTTCATAGCAGCTGCGGTGTCTTTGGTGATGGTGTAGTTTTGAAGGCTGGCCCGCCATTGCTTTCCATTGCTGCGGAAGATGATGTTTTTATTATCATCGGAATAAGCAAAAGAATTAAAAGGCAGCATGTCAGCCGTTACGGTTCTGCCCGTGACCAACGAGATAGCGGCTGCCAGTTTTTGCGCATCGAAGGCAGCGGTTCTTCTCTTCTTCACCGGGTCTACTACAATGAATTCACTTCCCTGCGGTGTCAATGTCCTGTACCAGAAGCGATCACCGGCAAGCCAGTTAGGATAAGAAAAACTGTGATCAACATATTGCTGCGTTTTATAACCCAGCATGCTTTCAGCATTTTGATAGTCTTTTTCTGTTAATGCTTTTGTTTGTGCATGCACCGAGGCTACGGATGCAGCCGCCATAAAAACAAGCAGGAATCTTTTCATAATAGAAATATGGGGTTTGAAGTAGTGTGCAAAAGGTGTAATGTCAAATGTATGATTTAATACCGCAGCGGACACAGAGACCGCAGCATTGCGTTGGTTGCGTAGGCAGCGGTTAAATTCTAACGGCAAAGCTTAGCTCATATCATACAATCAAAAATACTACCATGCAATTCACTGCAATATAAATGAATGGAACAATTATAGATTTCATTTACCGGGTGAAAATAATTGGATTGTTTGCTAATTGAAGGTCAGACGCCGGAGATTTTTAAAACCTCCGGCGTCTTGTAACAAGTCTCCAAAGCTTCATTTCAAATATGCAATATTGATTTAGCTTGTGCTGTAAGCTCAATTGACAGGTAACACTTCGGCTATTTGATTCCACGAAGCGTTCCTTCGGAACGCCTGGTGCGTTTTTTATTATGATTTCTACCTTCCAAAAAGTTCCGCCGGGACTTGTAAAAACACTAATGCTGCAGCCTGTTAACTTTGCCTCATGCATCTTTATATTAAAAACATGGTGTGCAACCGCTGCATACTGGTGGTAGAACAGGAACTGGAAAAACTGAACATAGACAGTTGCAAGGTTACATTGGGAGAAGTGGAAGCAAGATCAGACGTTCCAAAAGAAAAACTTGAGCAGCTTGGTAATAACCTGGCTGCGCTTGGCTTTGAATTACTGGATAACTCAAAGCAACAGCTGATAGAAAAAATAAAGAACATCATCATACAGCAGGTGCACCACAGCCAGGATGAAAACCCTCATAAGTTCTCAGAAATTCTATCGGCATCGTTGCACAAAGATTATTCTTACTTAAGCAATTTATTTTCGGAGGTGGAAGGCATCACCATTGAAAAGTTCATCATTAATCAAAAAATAGAAAAGGTAAAAGAGCTGATCACGTACGATGAACTGAGCCTTAGCGAGATCGCTTTCCGGTTGGGCTACAGTAGCGTGGCGCATCTTTCCAATCAATTCAAAAAAATTACGGGACTGACACCAAGTCATTTTAAAAAAGTGGGACAAAACAAACGCAAGCCTTTAGATAAGGTGTAAATATTGGACTACACTTTCTCATTTTGCTTCATTGAAAAATGCTGTGATAAGACGCTGCGTTTGCTGTGTACCCCGCGTATTCCAAAAATCTTACAAAACATATCCATAATTGTGTAACAACACAGGGTTAGCATGATAGTAGCTTTGCCATATCTAATACAAGAATCATGGCAACAGATAATAACCTATTCGATCTTCCTGTAGAAGGCATGGACAGTGAACATTGTGCCCTGATCGTTGACAAAGGCTTAAGCAAGGTAGCAGGTATACAAACGCATAAGGTAGAACTGAATAACAAAAGAGCGGTTATCAATACCAATGATGCAACAGAAGTATTGCCTAAGGCCGTACAAGCCATCAGGGACCTGGGCTATGATGTTGACACGGTAAAAAAAATATTCCCTGTACTCAACATGAGCTGTGCCTCCTGCGCAGTAAGTTCTGAAAGTATTTTAAAAAGCCAGCCCGGCGTGATCGGCGTAGCAGTAAACTATGCCAATGCAACGGCACAGGTTGAATATATCCCTACCGTTATCAATGCACAGCAATTAAAAACAGCATTGCAAAGCATTGGCTACGATTTGATGATTGATGAAAGTGCCACGGCAAAGGATGAACTGGAAGAACTGCACCGCAAAAAATTTGAAACGCTAAAGAAGAAAACCTTTGGCTCCATTATTCTTTCTGTGCCCATTGTGCTGATAGCAATGGTTTTTATGAACCTGCCTTATGCCAATTACATCATGTGGGCATTGGCCACGCCTGTAGTGATCGTATTCGGGCAACAGTTTTTTGTAAACGCATGGAAGCAGGCAAAGCACCGTTCGGCCAACATGGATACCCTGGTAGCATTAAGCACCGGCGTAGCGTATTTATTCAGTGTGTTCAATACGTTGTACCCGGCTTACTGGCACAGCAAGGGCCTTGAGGCACATGTGTATTTTGAAGCGGCATCGGTGGTTATTGCATTTATTTTATTGGGTAAGATGCTGGAAGAAAAAGCCAAAGGCAATACTTCCTCCGCCATTAAAAAATTAATGGGGCTGCAACCTAAAACCGTTACGGTAGTGCATCATGGTGGCCACCAGATGGAAATGCCCATTGCCACTGTAAAAGTGGGTGATGTGTTACTGGTAAAGCCAGGCGAAAAGATTGCTGTGGATGGTACGGTAAGTTCCGGCAGTTCTTTTGTTGATGAAAGCATGATCAGCGGCGAGCCGGTGCCCGTTGAAAAAAAGCAGGGCGAAAAAGTATTTGCAGGCACGATCAATCAAAAAGGCAGCTTCCAGTTTACAGCCGACAAAGTAGGCGGCGACACCGTATTAGCACAGATCATAAAAATGGTGCAGCAGGCGCAGGGCAGTAAGGCGCCGGTTCAAAAACTGGTAGATAAAATTGCCGGGGTCTTTGTTCCGGTAGTAATTGCAATTGCCATTATCAGTCTTGTAGCCTGGGTGGTTTTGGGTGGAGAAAATAGTGTTACACAAGGCTTGTTGGCAATGGTAACGGTATTGGTCATTGCCTGTCCCTGTGCACTGGGTTTAGCAACGCCTACAGCCATAATGGCCGGCGTGGGCAAGGGTGCGGAGAACGGCATATTGATCAAAGATGCGGAAAGCCTGGAACTGGCAAAAAAAGTGAACGCCATAGTGCTGGATAAAACAGGCACCATCACGGAAGGCAAACCTGTTGTTACCGATATGGTTTGGCTGCATGATGATAAAAGTTCTTTAACAGCGTTGGCATCGCTGGAAAAAGCTTCGGAACATCCATTGGCAGAAGCTGTAGTGAAACACATAGGTAATGTTCAGTACTTACCGGTACACCATTTCCAAAGCATTACCGGCTTTGGAGCACAGGCATACATAGGCGATAAAAAATATTTTGCAGGTAATACTGCTCTTTTAAAAACGAACCATATTGCTATTGCGGCGTCATTGGAAAGTGCTGCTGCAAAATGGCTCAGTGAAGCAAAGACCGTTATCTGGTTTGCCGATGAAAAGCAGGCTTTGGCAGTGATGGCCATTGCCGATACAATCAAACAAACTTCGATAGACGCAGTAAAAGAATTGAAGGCCGCAGGTATAGAAGTATATATGCTTACCGGCGACAATGAAGCCACTGCAAAAGCTATAGCACGGCAGGCAGGCATAGAACATTACAAAGCAGAAGTATTGCCTGCACACAAAGCAGATTTTGTAAAAGAACTGCAACAACAAGGCAAGGTAGTAGCGATGGCAGGCGATGGTATTAACGACAGCAATGCTCTGGCACAGGCCGATGTTAGTATTGCTATGGGCAAAGGCAGCGACATAGCGATGGATGTGGCTAAAATGACCATCATCTCATCTGACCTTTCCAAAATTCCGCAGGCTATACAATTATCGAAGCGTACAGTGGCCACCATTCAACAGAACCTGTTCTGGGCCTTCATTTATAACATTATAGGCATACCCATTGCGGCAGGCGTTTTGTATCCTGTTACAGGCTTTTTACTGAACCCGATGATTGCAGGGGCTGCCATGGCATTGAGCAGCGTAAGCGTAGTTACCAATAGCCTGCGGCTGAAATGGCTGAAACTGTAGCATCGTTTTCAAAAACTTTTCTGAACCATTTTTAAAATCAAAAACATGAAATATCAATTCAAAACAAACATCAATTGCAGCGGTTGCATAGCATCAGTCACTCCTTATTTGAATGCTAACAATGAGATCAAACATTGGGAAGTTGATACCCAAAATCCTGATAAAATCCTTACGGTGGAAACAGATCATCTTACAGGTGAAATGATCAGGGAGATTGTAAAGAATGCCGGTTACAAGGCCGAGCACCTGAACCAGTGAGATCAGATCAACTATTTTCCACCAACACAATTTTTATTCAGCAGTTAAAATGAAAAAATTATTATTTCTACTAATAGCAGGTAGCCTGTTCAGCTACAGCACCTATGCCCAGCATGAGCACCATAATATGCATGACACTGCAAAGCCGCAGCATCAAATGGCCGATACCATGAAGATGGATGGCATGAATAGTAACAAGCCAATGACACACCGCATGAGCATGAGTCATGTGTATTCTTTAAACCTGCCGATGGGCCGCAATGGTTCCGGCACGGGCTGGCTGCCCGATGCCTCGCCCATGTATGGATATATGTTTCACACGCCTAAATGGATGTATATGCTACACGGCAATTTCTTTTTGCGTTATAACAACCAGGATTTTAGTAACAAGGGTTCGAGGGGCGGCAGTGAAGTGGATGCACCTGACTGGATCATGTTCATGGGGCAAAGACAGGTAGGCAAAAATGGTCTTTTTCACTTCAGCACTATGGCTTCGTTAGACGCACCACTCGGCGGCGGTGATGGCTACCCGTTATTGTTTCAAAGTGGTGAAGCTTACAAAGGAAACGCCATCGTTGACCGGCAGCATCCGCATGACCTTTTTTCTGAATTATCGGTTAGCTATGCGCAGGCATTGTCAAAAAAAGCCGACGTGTTTTTATACCTTGGCTATCCCGGCGAGCCGGCTTTGGGGCCTGTGGCCTTCATGCACCGTCCTTCGGCTTTAAGCAACCCGGATGCACCTATTACCCACCATTGGGTGGATGCCACGCACATTACTTTTGGGGTAGCCACTTTAGGTGTACGATATGGCGATTTTAAATTGGAAGGATCTTCATTCACCGGCAGGGAACCGGATGATCAACGTTATGATTTTGACAAGCCGAGATTTGATAGCTGGAGTGGCAGGGTGTCTTATAATCCTTCTGCAAACTGGGCTTTGCAGGTATCGCATGGCTTTATTAAAAACCCCGAAATATTGCATGCTGGCGAAGATGTGAACAGAACAACAGCTTCGGCTATCTACAGTGCATCGTTCAAAGGCAACAACATCATAAATGCTACAGCCGTGTGGGGCATGAATAAAATAGCAGGACATAACGGAGAGCATGCTGCGTTGATAGAAGGCGAATGGAGAAAAAATAAATTAGCCATTTACAGCCGGTATGAATGGGTGCAAAAATCGCTTGAAGAACTTTCTTTGGATGAAACAGTGTACGGGCATGATGCCGTTTTTCCTGTCAATGCTTTTACTGCAGGCTTTAATTATGACCTTTTAAAAATAGGCCGAACGAAATTGGCAGGCGGCAGCCAAATTACTTTTTATCATGCCGATGATAGGCTGGATAACTTATACGGCAAAAACCCAATGGCTGTAGAAGTTTACCTGAGATTATATCCGTCCATGATGCGGATGAAGATGAAAAAATGATCCTCTCTATCTTGATTGGGTTGCCTGCGATCTTTTTAAAAAAACAAAAGCGCATTTCAAAAAATGAAATGCGCTTTTGTATGATCGCAATCGATAAAAAAAGAATAGGATTTACTTTCCTTTTGTGATCATAATATTTCTAAACTCAATAGGCCCGTGATCGCCTTGCAGCATGATAGGTCCAGGTTCTGCTTCCTTACTATCTAAAGCGCCGCCGGTAACGCCAGGAATAGCCTGGTTGCAAATGATGGTTTTACCATTGGCCACCACTGTTATCATCCTGCCCACAAGTGTAATATCGTACGACTGCCACTCTCCCGGTGCTTTTGCCACCTGCTCTGTAGGTGTAATAAATCCATACACGGCGCCCAATTCATCTCTTAGCGGTTCATGACCTTTGCTGTCTTCTATCTGCACTTCGTAACGTCCCCGCAGGTAAACGCCGCTGTTGCTGCCTTTGGGGTAACGAAACTCAATATGCAGTTTGAAATCAGTAAAACTTTCATCGGTTACAATGTTGGAACCTGATTTAGGGCTGCGTAAGATGCCATCTTCTGCCTGCCACTGATTGTTGCCCAATGCATGCCAGCCTTTTAGGTCTTTACCATTGAACAAGGCAACTTGCTTTCCCCAAACAACTGGTTGGCTACGCACAAGCGAAGGTGCACGAACAGCAGTCCAGCTATATTGCTTTCCATCAGGGAAAATGACAGAACCTGTTAAACCATCGCCCTGCACACTACCTTCGAAAGACATGTCCTTATCGCCTTTTTCCCATTGCGGCGGCAATGAAAAACTGATCTTGCCGTCGGTAAAATTTACACGGGAAACAGGACGGGCACTTCCCCACACGCCTACCAAATCTCCTACCAATGTATTATAACCCGAATGCCGCACTTCAAGCCAGGAAGGAAAATCTTTTCCATCCATGTTGATCGTCATGTCCCACCGGCCTTCAATAGAAAAAGGAGGCGGCTGTTGCAAACTATTATTCATTGCATGCACAGCAGACAGCACCAGTAGCAAAACAAATAAGAAAGTGACTGATTTGAGCTTTATCAACATGTTGTTTATTGTTTAGCGTTTATACAATTGTTTTCAATTTACTAATTCATTACAACTTGGAATCGAAAAGTGTTAGTTGTCCGGGAAGACTTTCCTTAGGCAATTTTATTTTTTGTTCGCCGAAATTAGAAAGCGTAATGCCCAGCAGGCGTATCTTTTTATGTTGCGGTTCTGTAGCCAATAGCAGTTCTTTTGCTGTTGCTACAATTTTCTTGCGGTCATTCAACGGCTCATCAAACGACTTGCTGCGGGTAATTTGTTTAAAATCGGCATACTTGATTTTGAGTGTGATCGTTCTGCCATTTAGCTGGTGCTCGTGCAGGCGTTTGCACACTGTTAATGCAATCTTCTCCAATGCTTCGTCCATTTCTTCAATGCGGGTAAGGTCTTGTGGAAAAGTATCTTCGGCACCGATTGATTTTGTTTCCTGGTTGGGTTCTACCGGCCTTTCATCAATGCCGCGAACAATTTTGTAATAGAATTTTCCTGCCTTGCCAAAATGCTGCACCAATTCTTTTTCAGATAATTTTTTAAGATCGGCGCCAGTGTGAAGATCCATTTGCTTCATTTTTTCGGCCGTCACTTTTCCTACGCCATAAAATTTTTCAACGGCCAGTTTTTCAACAAACGATTCCACCCTGGAAGGACCAATAAAAGTGAGCCCATCGGGCTTGTTAATATCAGATGCGATCTTGGCTATAAACTTATTGACAGAAACGCCTGCCGAAGCGGTGAGACGTAACTCTTCTTTAATGGCTTTTTTGATCAATCCTGCAATATCAATGGCCGAGCCTATTTGCAGCTTGTCTTCTGTTACATCGAGATAGGCTTCATCAAGCGACAAAGGCTCGATGATATCCGTATAACGGCGAAATATTTCTCGCACCTGTTGCGACACCTGCTTATACGCATCAAACCTTGGCCTGACAAAAATAAGTTGCGGACAAAGCTGCAAAGCTGTTTTAGAAGGCATAGCAGATCGTACGCCAAATTTCCTTGCCTCGTAGCTTGCCGTGGCAACCACGCCTCCCCGCCCCTGCGGCAGACCGCCTACAGCAATAGGTTTTCCTTTGTACAGCTCATTATCTCTTTGCTCAACCGATGCGTAAAAAGCATCCATATCGATATGAATGATCTTACGGTGTGTTGTATGTGTTAAGCCTTCGGAATTCACGCAGGGAAAGTTCTTTTATATAAAATTATCAAAACCATATTTAACTAATGGCAACTGCGAGCATCTATAAAATGGCGTGGTGCCGGATCAATTTTGAGCAACGTGCAGAAATACAATTTAACAAGGCAGCAAAAAAATACATTGCAATTTTGCAAAAGAGGGCTTTGTAAAATGTTTGGAAAGCTTATTGCTATAATTAAAACCTTTTATGAAACAAGCGTTTACCATTACTTTATTATTCCTGGTCTTCCAAAGCTTTGCGCAGGCAAGAGTAATACCATTAAAAAAAGATAAAAAAGAAAGTTCGTATAAGGTAAACCACGGCGCACAGCCTGGCGATACCATTCAACTGGAAGGGCATTACAGGCTAATTAATTTGATTAATGTGAACGGCACAAAGAATAAACCTATCGTTATCATTAATAAGGGCCTGGTTACAGTTTCCGGCTATGCCTCTTATTGCTTTGTGATTAGCGGCCAATATTTCAAAATATTGGGCAACGGCGACCCTTCCATAAAATACGGCATCCAAATTTCAGGCTTCGATTCTGTGTATTCGGCTTCCGGCTTGGGCCTTACCACTTCATCGGATTACGAGGTGGCCTACGTGAAAATATCGCATACAAAAGTTGGCTTCTTTCAGAATCCTGTTAATGCTACGGACATGACCAACAACTATATTCACAATTGTTATATTTCCGACCTGGATAATCCAAAAGAACTGGGCAGGGCCGAAGGATTTTACATTGGCAACACCCACACCGTTAGTCCTGGAAAATTTAAAAATTTCCGCATCGAAAATAACATACTCGAAAACCTTAGCGGTGACGGCATCCAGGTGTGCCAAGGAGATTTTACAATAAAAAACAACACTATACGCAACTGGGCAAAAGCTCAATTGCGCTGGCAGCGCAATGGCATTTTAGTTGGCGAAGGCACTACATCTGTAGTTGAAAATAATTTATTAGATGGTGGTCATGGCGTAGCCTACGAAAATTTTGGCGGAGGAGAGCATACGTTTAAAAACAACACTATTAGAAACGTTGATGTCTCTATGTTGCCGCATGAAGATATTGTGTACTTAGATGGACGTGGCGCCAACTTT
>JBQCHB010000055.1:0-4242 GCA_051955075.1 Flavisolibacter sp. | reverse complement strand
CATTCATGCTATTAAGCATTTCAATTTGCACATTCGCCATGGGCAGCGTATAGCCATTGTGGGCCGCACCGGAAGCGGCAAAACCACGTTGGCGCAGTTGCTGATGCGCATGTTTGACGCGGACTCGGGAAAAATATTTTTAGATGGCATAGAGATAAAGGACCTGGATCTGCTTTCGCTGCGTAAACAAATCAGCTATGTGCCCCAGGATGGTTTTCTGTTTAGCGATACCGTTGAAAATAACATTGCCTTCGGCGCTGTCAACAAAAGCTTGCCTGCCGTAAAAGAAGCTGCCCGCCTGGCGGTGGTGGGCCGGGATATTGAAGGTTTTTCAAAGGGTTATGATACAGAAATAGGAGAGCGAGGCGTAACGCTTAGCGGCGGCCAAAAGCAAAGGATTTCCATTGCCAGGGCATTGATGAAAGATGCGCCTATACTGATTATGGATGATTGCCTTAGTGCTGTAGATGCCCGCACAGAAAAGGAGATCATTGGCAACCTGCAAACTTATCTTGAAGGCAAAACGTCAATTTTGATTACCCACCGTATTTTCAGCCTGTTGAATTTTGATAATATCATTGTAATGGAGGATGGCGTAATAGCCGAACAGGGCAGGCATGAAGAATTATTGCAAAAGAAAGGGCTTTATTATAAGATGTACCAGCGGCAGTTGCAGGAAGATAAAAGAGATGAGCGTTAAAAGATGGTAGATTGCAGTCGCCCATCATCTGCCAAGCGTCGTCTATCATCTTTTTCAAGCAAATTTGGCTGTTGCAAAAACATAATTATATTTGTGAGCATTAAACCAAAACCTTTTATTTAAACTGTAAAAATTTACAACCGTGGCGTACGACAACAATGACAAGAAAATGGAAAGCATTTACAGCAAACGTATCCGTGCAGGCA
Source organism: Flavisolibacter sp. (assembly GCA_051955075.1). Taxonomy (GTDB): domain Bacteria; phylum Bacteroidota; class Bacteroidia; order Chitinophagales; family Chitinophagaceae; genus Flavisolibacter. The sequence goes on along the minus strand of JBQCHB010000055.1, from coordinate 3,336 downwards.
AGCGCAGAACTTACTTTTTTGATGTAAGGGCTACACGTGGTAATGATTATTACCTGACCATTACCGAAAGCCGTAAGCGTTTTAACGACAATGGCTACGACAGGCACAAAATTTTCCTGTACAAAGAGGACTTCAACAAGTTCATTAAAGCATTGACAGAAGCGGTTGATCATGTAAAAACAGAGTTAATGCCTGATTTTGATTTTGATGCCTACAACCACGACGATGTTGAAGGTGCAGAAGGTATGGAGGGAGAAATTGATGGTGTAAATACAGAAATAACCTCTGAAGTAGAAGTACCTGTAACAAATAGTACAACCACCACCACTACATCAGCTTCTTCTTCAGAAGAGGTAGATAAATGGTAAGATGTAACCTATATAATTGAAGCCCTCTTTTGGAGGGCTTTATTTTTTGCTTACTAATTGGCTTTTTCAACCAACCTTCACTTCCTCATTTGTTTGTACGCATTGATCAATCCATTGGTAGAAGAGTCGTGAGATTGAACAGTGGCATCATTTTCCAGTTCGGGCAAAATTTTATTAGCCAATTGCTTGCCCAGTTCTACACCCCATTGATCGAAGCTGAAAATGTTCCAGATAACGCCTTGCACAAATATTTTGTGTTCGTAAAAAGCAATCAGTTCGCCCAGGGAATGTGGTGTTATCTTTTTGATCAAAATAGAATTGGTAGGCCGGTTGCCCGAAAACATTTTAAAAGGAGTCAGCGTTGCAATTTCTTCATCATTCTTTCCTGCTTTCACCAACTCTTCTTCAACTTCTTCTTCTGTTTTTCCATTCATTAATGCCTCGGTTTGCGCAAAAAAATTGGAAAGTAGTTTTTGGTGATGATCGCTGATAGGATTGTGTGTTTGCGCCGGTGCAATAAAATCGCAGGGAATTAAATGCGTTCCCTGGTGTATCAGTTGATAAAATGCATGCTGGCCGTTGGTGCCGGGTTCGCCCCAAATAACCGGGCCGGTAGTGTAATTAACAGGTTCACCATTTCTGTCAATGCTTTTACCATTGCTTTCCATATTGCCTTGCTGAAAATAAGCGGCAAAGCGGTGCATGTATTGGTCGTAAGGCAGAATGGCTTCAGTTTGTGCATCAAAAAAATTGAGGTACCATAAACTGATGACAGCCATTAGCACCGGAATATTTTTTTCAAATGGTGTTGTATGAAAATGTTCATCTACCGAATAAGCGCCTTTTAAAAGTTCTTCAAAATTGTTGTAGCCAATAGTTAAGGCAATAGACAGACCAATGGCGCTCCATAATGAATAGCGGCCACCAACCCAGTCCCAGAACTCAAACATATTTTCTTTGTCAATACCAAACTTTACTACTTCCTTTTCATTAGTGGAAAGTGCTACAAAATGTCTGGCAATTTGTGTTTCATCTTTTGCTGTTTTCAAAAACCATGCTCTTGCCGTATGGGCATTGGTCATGGTTTCCTGCGTGGTAAAGGTTTTGGAGGCAATTAAAAAGAGGGTTTCCTCCGGGTTGACTTTTTTCAGCGTTTCAGCAATATGCGTAGCATCTACGTTAGAAACAAAATAAGGTTGAATGTCTTCTTTCCAATAGGGTTTCAATGCTTCTGTCACCATGAACGGCCCTAAATCGCTACCACCAATACCGATGTTGACGATGTATTTTATTTTTTTGCCCGTATAACCCTTCCATTCGCCGTTATGGATTTTTTGGCAAAAGGTTTTCATTTGCTGTTGCACCCGCTGCACATCTTCCATCACGTTTCCTCCTGTCGAATAAACAGGCTTGCCGGAAAAATTGCGCAGGGCTACGTGTAATACCGACCGGTTCTCTGTTTGATTAATAAGATCGCCTTCAAACATGGCTTCAATGGCGTCTTTCAATTTGCATTGTTCCGCCAGTTTCAGTAACAGGGTTAGGGTTTCTTCTGTAATGATGTTTTTCGAAAAGTCAATCACCGTATCATTAAAGCAAAAAGAAAATTTGTTGAATCTTGATGCATCCTGGGCAAACAAATCTTTCATCTGTTGCTGCTTCATAATTGCTGCATGTCGCACTAATGCCTGCCAGGCCGGGGTTGTAGTAGGATTGACTTTCGGAAACATAATTGCTGGTTTAATGATTATAAATTTTTCTACAGGGCTTTAATTGTTTCTATCGTTTTTTCTACCATTTCGGGTGTAATATCCAAATGCGTTACCAGGCGAACCTGCGTGGGAGAGATGGCATATCCTAAAACACCTGATTCCTTCCATTTGGCCACCAACGTTTTGGGTGTGTAAGGCTGGGCCACGGAAAATACGATGATGTTGGTTTCTACAGGAAACACCTCTGTTACAAACTCTTTTTTAGAAAGCGCTTCTGCAATCTGTTTTGCATGAAGATGATCCTGGTTTAAACGCTCAATATTATTTTTTAAGGCATAAATTCCGGCTGAGGCTAAATAACCGGCCTGCCGCATACCGCCCCCAAAAACTTTTCTGACTCTTCTTGCTTTTTTTATAAAATCTTTTGTGCCTAATAAAAGACTGCCCACCGGGCAACCAAGACTTTTACTCAAGCAAATAGAAATACTATGAAACAGTTCTCCGTATTCTTTTGGAGATTGGTTTTTAGTAACTAAAGCATTGAACAATCTTGCGCCATCCAAATGCAGCTTTAAATTGTTCTCATCACAAACCTTTCTTATGCTCCTGATCTCATCCATTTCATAACAACTGCCACCGCCACGATTAGAAGTATTTTCCAGGCTTACTAAAGAACTGTGGGCTTTGTGCACATCATCCGGATTAATGCTTTCTAAAACCTGTTGTGCTGTAACACGGCCCCTGTCGCCGTAGATCAATTTTACCGAAGCGCCGGAATTGAACGCTATGCCGCCACCTTCGTATTGATAAATATGAGAGGTAACATCGCAAATGACTTCGTCACCGGGCTGCGTGTGGCATTTAATGGCAATTTGGTTGGTCATAGTGCCGGAAGGACAATAAATAGCTGCTTCCATTCCAAACATTTCAGCTGCCAGTTTTTCTAATTCGTTGATAGAAGGATCTTCTCCAAAAACATCATCGCCCACCGGAGCCTGAAACATAGCTTCCAGCATTTGTTTGGAGGGTTTTGTAACTGTATCGGAGCGAAAATCTATAAGCATTGGTTTTTCTTGCAAGATAAATGGGAAAGGTGAATGGGCAATAAAGTAAGTAGTGAGTAGTGAGTGGTGAGTAGTGTCTTGTCCTGATATAGGTTGACAAATTAGTCAACAAAAAATCAGGATAATGAACAAAGGGAGTAAACACAACATCAGGTACGGTATCAGTTTTAAGCAGCAAGTTGTCAGAGAAAT
>JBQCHB010000054.1:0-4657 GCA_051955075.1 Flavisolibacter sp. | reverse complement strand
ATTGATATTGATCAAAATCCATTTAGCGCCACGAATTTCATTGTCGTTCAACAATGGTGAATTCAAAGCATCTTCAATAGCACGTTGGGCACGGTTCTCGCCTTCACAAGCCGCATTACCCAAAATAGCAACACCGCCATTTTTCATTACAGTACATACATCGGCAAAGTCAACGTTGATCTGGCCTGTACTGTTGATGACGTCGGTGATACACTTGGCTGCAGTTGCTAAAACATTATCAGCCCTTGAAAATGCTTCACGCATTTTCAAATTTCCAAACTGGTGGCGCAGCTTGTCGTTGCTGATAACCAACAACGTATCTACATATTGTTTTAAATTTTTAATTCCTTCTTCGGCCTGCTGCTGCCGCTTTTTTCCTTCATAAGAAAAAGGAGTAGTAACAATGCCTACGGTAAGAATACCGAGGTCTTTACAAATTTTTGAAATAATGGGTGCACCACCCGTTCCTGTGCCACCGCCCATGCCTGCAGTAACAAACGCCATTTTGGTATTTACTTCCAAAATGCGCTTGATCTCTTCTAAACTTTCTTCAGTTGCCTGGCGGCCAATTTCAGGATTAGCACCTGCCCCCAAACCTTGTGTAAGATGTGGCCCTAGCTGAATTTTATTGGGCACATTACTTTGTGTGATGGCCTGTGCATCTGTATTACAAATAATGAAGTTCACGCCTTCAATGTTCTGGCTATGCATATGATTGACTGCATTGCTTCCGCCACCGCCTATGCCGATGACCTTTATAATGGATGATTTTTCTTTGGGAAGATCAAAATGGATCATAAGAATCTGATTTGTGTTGTTACCGGTTCTATAACAACGGATGAATGAATTTTAGATGATGATGATTTTAAAAAATTTGAAGTTTGAGGTTGCCTTGTACAAACATCACAACCGGAAGTTGTGCGGCCTTTATAACAAAGGCTGTACCGAAAACCTGTTACTATCAAAGAACTTACGTTAAGCTTTAAATTAAAAATGCTGATCTTCTTCTTCTTTAAAAATATTGATCAATCCATCTTTGAACTTACCCCAGAAGTTTGTCATGCTTTTACGGCGTTCACCAATAGCCACACTTCCGTTAGCTTCTGCTTCAAACGGAACTTCTTCTTCCGTCCTTAAAGCATCGGGCACGGTTACCGGTTTAAAGGTTTGTTCAAACTGCTTTCTGTTATGCTCATAATCATCGTATCCTTTTAGTATTAACCCAAGACAGGTTGCATACGTAGGCTTGGCCAATTCTTCAATATGTCCTGCCGCTAGATGCTCTGTTGGCAAACCAATTCGTGCATTTAAACCCGTAACATATTCTGTTAACTGAATTAAATGTTTGAGTTGTGAACCGCCACCTGTCAGAATAATACCTCCATTCAACATTTTATTATCTAATCCAACTTGTTTCAAATGATAAGTAACAAAATCCAGTATTTCGCTCATGCGTGCCTGGATGATGTTCGCCAAATTTTTTACGCTGATCTCTTTTGCTGGCATACCACGCAAACCAGGAATCGTGATGTAAGCATTGGCTTTTGCTTCGTCAGATAAAGCGCTGCCGAATTGCACTTTCATTTGCTCGGCCTGTATTTTTAATACGCCTAATCCTGTTTTAATGTCGTTGGTAATGTTTTCTCCAGCAAACGGAATGACGGCTGTGTGTTTTAAAATGCCTTCATAAAAAACAGCAAGGTCAGTTGTGCCACCGCCAATATCTACAATGGCTACACCGGCTTCCATATCTTCCTGCGCCATTACAGCGGCAGAAGAAGCAAGCGGCTGCAGTACCAGGTCTTTGGTGATCAACCCTGATTTTTCTACCGAACGATTGATATTGCGAATCGCATTTTTGTCGCCGGTAATGATGTGAAAGTTAGCTCCCACTTTTACACCGCCGTAACCAATAGGGTCGGCAATGTTTTGAAAATTGTCAACCGTATATTCCTGCGGAATAACGTCAATAATTTGATCGCCTGCAGGAATGTAGGTTTTGTACTGATCGGCAATCAGTTGGTCAATTTCTTTTTGAGAAATTTCATTTTCTGTGTCGTGCCTTACAATGTCGCCACGGGTTTGCAGGCTTTTGATGTGATGACCTGCAATGCCTACATAAACCTCGTTAATTTCAAGATTGGGATTGGAAGCATAGCAGGCATCAAGGGCTTGTTTAATCGCCTTGATGGTTTCATCAATGTTCAGCACCTGCCCATGCTTTACGCCGTTAGAATTAGACTTGCCAAAGCCCAAAATTTCCAGCTTGCCCCATTCGTTTTTTCGTCCGGCAATGGCCGCAATTTTGGTGGTTCCAATGTCAAGCCCCACAATAATTGGTTGCTCGTTGTTCATGTTCTATGTTGTTTTTAGTTGTTTGACCGCGGATTACAGGATTTGAGTTTTGATTACCTGGATTCTTCAAATCAATCTTTCACCTCTTCACTCATTATTTCTGTCTTCATTTTTTTTCCTTTGTACTCAGCTAAAGAGCTACTATTAAGCTTCTCTTGCGTCGCACTCTTGTACTGAAAGAATTCTTTCAGCACTTGAAAGTTGAACATTGCTCTATGAGCGTTGAATAAGTCTTCACTTCATCACTCAATGTTCTTTACTCTTCTGTTCAATATTCAGCCCCTCTTCGTCATCACTGCCTTCGGCTTTTTGCTCGTCTTCACTCCTTTTGTTTTGTCAGTGGCCCCGATAGCTATCGGGATGGATTTTTTGGCTGGCTTTTCAGAAATAGGATCAATTGAATTAGCAGGGTTTGGATTGGTCTTCACAGAGACAGAATTATTCTGTGCTGTCATGGATATTTGTATAGAATCTGTTTGAGCCATTGATTTTGCATCGGGCAACATTTCATCAGAAACATTTTGAATGGTGCTTCTTTCCAAAAGCTCTTTAATATTTTTTTGCAACTGAATAGAATCAACTTTTGAAACCGGTCCTTTGTTCACGCCAACCACTTGTCCATCATACTGTACATCCACCACACTGTACTTATTAAAACCCGTTTTGCTCATTACCTGCTTGTAAAACAATAACAGGCGGCTTAATTTTTCTTTCAGGTTCTCCGCGTCGCCAATTCTTATAATATGGTCGCCAATAACGGGTATTAATTCAAACTTCCTGTTGTCAGTAATATCAATTTGCCCGATCTGTGCATTCCAAAAAGGATCGGCATAAACAAACTTCGCTATCAACTTTACATCATCTAACAAAGCACTGTCTTTGGCTGAAAGCTTTTTGACATTGGTATAACCTGTTATCACCGGCAGTCTTACACTTACTTTATCCAGCAAAGGGATTTGATGGCCTGAACTATCGATATAAAAAGAACTTCCGCCGGTTGTAAATATTCTAGCTATGGGCTCTCTTTCTTCAACCGATACGTGCAGCACATCTTCCCTGTCGAAATACAGCTCGGCATTTCTTATCCACTGATCTTTCTCCAATTTTTTTTCAAGCAAAGACAATGGAATATTCGTCAAAGGTTTGTCGATCAAAGAGCCGGCAGTTGTTTTATTCAAATCGCTCAAAATATCAGCTTCTTCCACGTAAAATTTTTCACCACTGCCTTTTATGCTTACAACAATTTGCTTGCAAACGTGTTCCGTTTTTTTCCTGTTGGCAGCAATGAGCAAAGTGGTAAGGCCACCGATTACAACAAACCAGGCAGCCAACACCAAAACTTTTCTTATGACTCTCTTTCTTTCCAAGTTTTATTACATGATTTTTTGAATCAACTATCAATATTTTATCGCTCTATTATTTTCTTTACAGGTTCTACCAAAGCATCAATATCACCGGCACCGGCCATTACAATCACTTCTCCAAATTCTTTATCTACATGTTCCTTGTGTGCTGTCATCCAGTTTATTAAACCCTCTTTCGTTACTGACAACTTCTCTTTTCTTTCAATTTTATGTAAGATCATTTCGCTGGTTACGCCTTCAATGGGTAATTCCCTTGCCGGGTATATAGGCAACAGCAGCACCGTATCGGCAATGGATAAAGCATCTGCAAATCCATCTGCAAAATCTCTTGTTCTTGTAAACAAGTGCGGCTGAAAAACAACCGTTACCAGGCGTTGCGGAAACAAACTCTTCACACTTGTCAGCAGTGCTTTCAACTCTTCAGGATGGTGTGCATAATCATCTATCAGCACAGGTTCTGTATAAGCACCTTCCTGCTTTTTCACCGGCGGAATAACATACTCAAATCTTCTTTTCACACCTTTAAATGCAGCCACTGCTTCTTTGATCTTCTCTTCCTCTATATCTAATTCATTGGCTATAGCAATGGCTACCAAGGCATTCTCCACGTTATGCATTCCACCAATTTTTAAATCAATATTGGAAAGAACTGTATTGGGCAGGCGGACATCAAACTGGTAACCGCCTTCTTTTATTTTTATACCGGTCGCAAAAACATCTGCCGATTCATTCTGCAAACTGTAAGACAGTTTTCTTTCAACCCCAACCTCCTTGATCCTTTTTAATCCGAACCGGCTTATCAGCAATCCATCCTGCTTCACTTTGTTTCCAAAAGCAACAAAAGCATCCTGCATGGACTTTTCATCGCCATAAATATCCAGGTGATCAGCGTCCATGGCGGTGATGACAGCAATGTTCGGATTCAGTTTCAAAAAGCT
>JBQCHB010000053.1:0-4659 GCA_051955075.1 Flavisolibacter sp. | reverse complement strand
GCAGAAATATTTAGTAACAACCACGCACCGGCCAATGAAAACAGGATGGCCGGAATACCAAATGACAACAGGATTTTTTTATCCGCCTTTTTACCCATCATTATGGAAATAACAATGTTGTTGAAAAAATGAACCACTGCGGTAAGGGCAATTGCCAGGTCGACCGGGAAGAAAAGCATGAAAACCGGCGTAAGAATAGTTCCCAATCCAAAGCCTGAAAAGAAAGTAAGAATTGCGGTAAAGAATGCCGCTACAACTATAAAAAATATTTCCATGAAGTCTTTTGGTTTACAGTATCTATTCTCCTTTAAATATCATTTTAATTCATGAAACTTTAATAAAAAACAACAACAAATTAAACAAGTAAAATGATTATGTACAGTAAAGCGACAAAATTGTGGTTTTCTTAATGCAATACAATAGCGCTGGTTTTACTTTTGGTAAAATTCCTAAGATGTGAAGTGGCAATAAAGGCAAGCGGCTACTTGCTTTCGCTCAGGATTGCATGAACAGCCTCTGCTACCAACCGGGCAGGTTTCTCATCCTGCAGGTTAACGCCAACCCGTGCCAGCGCGATGGCGTTGTCGGCCCTTGCCATACCGGGGGTGCCACTTTTAAGTGTTGCCAAAGCTCCCTGGCCATTGCAGGGATCTCCAAATGAAGCATTGTAGTCTTTCCCGGATTTTCCTTCAAGGCAATTAAGTACGTGATGTAAATGCATCTGGATTTCTTTCACAGATTTTGCATTTGCAGCCAACTCTGCATGTTTCATCGCAGTTTGAAACGGATCCGACGGCTGATGCATAGTTACCTTTTGAATATCGGAATGAAGAACGCTTGCGTATGCCGGCATGATAAAAAATACGGCAGAAAACAAAAGAACCGTTAAGAACAAATTGGTTCTTTTTGCTGAACGAAAGTTGAAATGTGCATTCATGATAATCCTCCTTTTTTTAAAATATTGAGATTAGAAAATAATGCTTTATTGGAGGTTTCATTGTTCAATCAAACAGCAAATATTATCAAACAAAGCCATGAAACCATAATCCATAAGGAGTTGGTAATTGTTCGTTGATGGTATAAAGTTAGCATTCAATCCAATGCAGTGATTATTGAATTATTAAATTATTGGATTATTAAATTATTGGAAAAAAAGGTGACCCTTTCCAAAGTGTTCTGAGCTGATTAATGGTTAAAAATTCAAGGAAGTTGTCATGAATGCGAAGCCACGAAAGGTGTCCTTTTCAAAGCGTTCCTATGTTTTACCAAAATCTGCTACTGTCTTGATCTTTACAACTCATGACATTTAAAGAACAACCGGGAAACCCGGTAAAAACATTCTGTACAATTTTTTAAAGTCCATTCAAAATACCAATTCATAATATCGCTTTCTTCCGGGTAACCTCTTGCTGCCTGATCTTATTATTTTTCATTTTTTCATCTTTTCTTCATCTTGGCATTTTAGGTTTGCCCCATTATTATTTTAAACCACAAAAAATGTTTGCTAACGCAAAATCTAAATCACTTATGAAACTAAATTCCAAAAAACCAATTGCGAGTATTGCCATTTTACTCAGCAGTATTTTATTTTTCTCCTGTCAAAAAAGTAACAGCAGTGGAGATAATCCGGTAAGGCTGCAGGTTCACTTAACCGACAGCCCCGACCCTAACGTTAAGGAAGTGTGGGTGGATGTAAAAGAAGTGCGGATCACCATGAAGGACACCAACTGGATTACCCTTGATGGTGCGCATCCGGGACTTTATAACCTGTTGGATTTGACAGATGGTAAAGATACTTTACTGGCAGATGCTCAAATCCCTGCAGGAAACATTTCACAGATACGCCTGGTACTTGGAGATACCAATTATATTATCACAAAGAGCGACGAAAAAATAAATTTGACCACTCCCAGTGCGCAGCAATCCGGATTAAAAGTACAAATTCACCAGGAGGTAACGGGTGGTGTATTGTACAGGCTGGTGCTGGATTTTGATGCCGGTAAATCCATTGTAAAAGCAGGTAATAGCTCTAATTACATTCTGAAACCTGTATTGCGCGTCATTTCTTTTGTTCCTACAGGAGGCAATTTAAAGGGTGTGGTAACCCCTGATTCTGTGAGAACATTAGTGTATGCTATTAACGGCGCTGATACCGTCGCTTCAACCTACACCGACACATTGAATGGTAATTTTTGGTTTGGAGATATACCTGCCGGAAGTTACTCGCTTTCTTATTCGCCATCGGATACTACTTTTAAAGACGCGCAGCGTAATGTTTCTGTGGTATTGGGACAAACCGCAACAGCAGATACCGTAGTGCTCGAAAAAAAATAAAATTGCGATTCGCAGACTGAAAAACAGAATATACAAGCCTGAGTTAACGCTCCTGGAAAGTCCCTGTTGCCCAACGGGGACTTTTCAGTTAACAGGCAAATTACTTATGTTACTCTCAAGCCGAATGTTTATTAATTTAGTTAAATTTACTTATCTGAAAAACATTTTTTAACTCTACCGGATTTAACAAGCTAAGATTTAGTACCGGTCACAAAAAGAAAACGAACAATAGCAGGAACCGATCTTAACGCTTAATGCCGTAACCTTATTTCCAACCTTGAACAGTGGAAAGCAACATTATTGGGTGAGCGTGCAACGTTTTCAAAAAACCATATATGAATTATAAGATCATACCGCCCCCACCGATACTTGCCGACTATGTCAGGTTTTTTTGGTTTTTAGAAATGGACGCTTCAACAGATAAGCGGTTCGTTCATCACGCATTTGCTCATCACTGCCCCGAAATTACCTTCTGCTACAAAGGTCAATTCAAATACAAATCTGGTTTTGAAGGGGAAAAAAATCTGATTTCAGGAATTTACGGCCAGACGCAGATTTTTAGTAAAGTGGTATCAGACACGATTTTTGGCATTTTTGGATTTTATCTATACCCTTATGCTCTTGCACAATTGTTTTGCTTACCGGCCAACGAACTTACCAATCAGGCTGTGGATATTAAAACGCTCTGTGGTAAAGAGGGTGAAGTGCTGGAAGAAAAAATAATGCTGGCTCCGGACAACCACCAACGGTTGAAACTTGTTTCTGGCTTTTTAGAAGCACGATTGAAAAATGCCCGGGCAGAATATGCGCATATTTGTTCCTCTATCAAATCAACTTCAAATTGCTGCCGGATAACGTCTGTAAAAGAACTTGCAGATAAAAATTTTTTATCATTGAGACAATTTGAACGAAGATTCAAAGAGTTTTCCGGTTTCAACCCAAAGTTATTTTTACGAATTGCTAAGTTTAATTCACTTCTCGGCAAACCTTTCCAAAATAAACCGTTAGCTGAAATTGCCTACGAACATGGTTATTATGACCCATCACATTTCACTCACGATTTTCAAAAATTTTCCAACCACAGCCCCAAAGAATATTTTAAAGAGGAAACGAAAGTGGCGACTGACAGAGGTACTGTCGAATTTGGAATGTAAAATGTCGCGTTTTTACAATTTTGTTCCTTCTCAAATCTATAGTTTTGCAAAAAGCTATTATGATGAAATATTTTCCGTACATCTTATCAATCTGCTTAATTATAGGACTGATGCTTGGGACAACCCCACAACTATTTTCGCAGGCAGATCAATCAGAAAAAAAAATGGAAATTACCGATAGCAGGTCAAAGCTCTTTAATGAAGGCGGTTATGTAAAAGGCATTACTCCCGCACGAGCCGCTGGATTGGGAGAATTGCTTTTGGGCATATTGAGCATAGTTTTTGCCGTGCGGGCTAAAAATCGTTCTTCAATAACAGGTGCAAAAACTGCTCTTACGCTGGGCCTGCTTGCAGTTATCTTTAGTATCGTGCATGTAATCACCACTTCGGGCGCTGTATTCGGGTCGGGAAGTGGTAAAGCCGGGTCAATTTTAGCTCTTGTATTGGGACTCGTCGGCTGCACCCTAAGTGGGCTTGCTCTCCGTTCACGCAACGCGAAATAATTCAACGCCTGGGGGAACAACCCCGTCATTAACTTTTATTTTTACCGATTGAAGTTCTCATTCCGGCAGAAGGGCACGCGCCTAAAACATTATTAAAGTACGATTAAAAGAACCTTAGTCTTCCAGACTGGGAACACATTTTACCACCATTTCAACGGGAGCATCGTTCTGAGGCGTTTTCCCTGCTGTTGTTGGCGTTCTCGGGTAACAATCTTTTTTTGAGCCAAAGCCCGGATGTCGATTTACAGTAAAGCAATAAATAACTGAAATTATTATTTTTACTACATGAGGGAAAAATGCAAACCAGTACCTACATCCATGCAACAATCAAGACGCCCTACGGCCGGAAGCATCCCGGTTAGGCTGTAAATGATCGATATTCTTTATATTCGGATAATGAGCCGAAAGCAGAGCTTGAAAATCCGACAAAGGACATCAAAAATTATGAACATGATTACAAAAAAAATAATTGCGGATAAATTGTTAGCCTATTTGAAACACCAGCTCTCATTATCAGAACTTACTGATTGGGCTGAAAAATCACTCAACGATTCCAGCTACGAAGATGACAAGTTTCATACCATTAGAAATATATTGGCTCAACTTGGCTTAGCCGATGTAAAATCATTTGGGCTCGAATGGAAAGATTGCGAAAGTATTATGGAAAA
>JBQCHB010000052.1:0-7305 GCA_051955075.1 Flavisolibacter sp. | reverse complement strand
GTTATAAGATACAACACATCAAGAAAGCAGATATTGATTCCCTTTTTCGCATTATATATTTTGTATTGTCGTTAGGAACATCCAAGCTTTCAGTCAGCTATTTTTTATGTAGCCTTCGGTGCAAAAATTTTTCCAACATAAGGCAATCGCTGAAACTCTTTTCTTTCCACATTTACAATCAATAATCCAAACAAAGCCAGTAGTATCAACGCAATAATCCTGTTGGCCCACATGCCAAGGTCAAAGTGGCTGAATAACGCATATAGGCCATACATTGCCACGCTGATAAGGATATAAGCCAGCAGTTTTTTCCAGGCATAAGGCACACGATAATGTTTTTGTCCCCAAATAAAGGAAACCACCATCATGCTTCCATAACACAGGAAAGTAGCCCAGGCACAAGCCATATAACTAAATCGGGGAATGAAAACAGCGTTAATGACAAGCGTAATGGCAGCTCCAATTACCGTGATCCACGCACCGGCCAGCGTTTTATTGGAAAGCTTGTACCAAATGGAAAGATTGTAATAAATGCCAAGGAACATATTGGCCAGTAAAAGAATGGGTACCACTTTTAGTCCGCTCCAGTAAGCCTTGCCTACAAAATATTTCCAGATGTCCAGGAAAAGAACAACCACAAGGAACATGAAACAGATGATGATCACAAAAAATTTCATCACTCTTGCATACACTTTTTGTGGTTGCTGGCCTTGTGCCTGTTTAAAAAAGAAAGGCTCGGCGCCCATGCGAAAAGCTTGTATGAACAGTGTTATAAGAATAGATAATTTATAACAAGCGCCATAAATACCTACCTGTGCTAATTTTTCTGTTTCCGTTGGCGCCGAAGACCACCAACCCAGCATGATGCGGTCAAAAGTTTCGTTGATCATGCCGGCAAAACCTGCAAGGATCAGAGGCGAAGAATAGAGAATAATGTCTTTCCACAACTTTCCGTTGAATTGCCATTTGAAAGAAAAAAGTTCCTTTGAAAGTAAAAAGAACGTAGCAACCGACTGAACGAGATTAGCAATAATTACATAGCCAACCTTGTAATTAGGATTGTAAAAAGCATGAATAAAGCTGTTTGGATTTTTTTCATACAATCTTGGGCAAACCGACAACAGAAAAAACACGCAGGCCAGGTTAATGATGATGCCCACAATGCGAACCATTGCAAATTTTATAGGCCGGCCTTCGTAACGCAGCTTGGCAAAGGCCAGTGTTGTCATTGCATCAAACGCAATGATTAAAGCACTGTAAGTAAAAAATTCGGGATGCGAAGGAATGCGTAAAAGCTCGGCAAACTGTTTATTGAATAAGATCAGTAATGTTGTTAAAATGGCCGTAGAAAAGATCAGCGAAATAGTTGCTGTATTATAAACCTGTTCGTGTTGTTCTTTGGTGGTAGCGTAACGGAAGTAGGCAGTTTCTAATCCGTAGGTAAAAATGACGTTTAAAAAAGGAATGGCTGCATACAAAATACTCATCTCACCATACGAACTGGTTGCCATTTGGTAAGTGAGGTAAGGCGTCAATAAATAATTGAGAAAACGGGCTGCAATAGAACTGGCTCCGTACCACAATGTTTGCCCTGCTAAATTTTTAATGCCACTCATTGAATGTTACACGAATTTAAAGCACGAATTACACGAATTCAAGCGAATTAAAAAACCATTCGTTTATAAACAAGGGATTTTTTGATAAAATTGGCTCTATCGTCATATTTAAGCGAAGATTTCTCTTAACCACAATATTTTATTACTTCGCATTCGCCAATGAAGTATTCATTCTCTAAAACGCGGATTGTTTAAGTAAGAAGAATCGCTCAGGGTTCGTAAAAAAGCAACTAAATTATTTTCTTCTGGTATGGTGATGGGTATGCCGTTTTTTAATAAAGGATCTAAAGTAGGACTTTGGATCACGCTGTTTTCGTAATGCTGTATCATCATGCGCATCACGCTAAGTCTTCCATCATGTGTATAGTAAGATGTAAGATCAACATTGCGCAAACTCGGCACCCTGAATTTTAAAGAATCAGCGTTGTTATGTGTCACCCTCATTCTGCCATAATCATTTAAAACAGGATCAACCGACAGCCCCACGTTGCGAAAACTAAAATCGGTAAACAAAGGTTCGGTATGACAAACGGCACATTTTGCCTGGAACACAGCATAGCCATTCTGTTCTTCTGCTGTAAAGCTGGCTTCGCCTTTTTTTACTTTATCGTATTTCGCATTGGCCGAAACAAGGTTAATAATGAACTGTGACAAAGCATTTAAAATTCTGTCGCCTGACACCTGTTCAGTTCCAAATGCAGCTTTAAATAATCTCTTGTAAGCGGTATCGCTTTCTAATTTACTAATTACATGGTCCATGGTTTCGGCCATTTCATCAGGCGCTGTAATGTGTGCCAGCGAAATCTCTTCTAAAGTAGCAGCACTGCCATCCCATTTATAAGCCGGGTACCAGGCCAGGTTGGCCAGTCCCGGTGCGTTGCGCAAAGTGTGTGAATGATTGTAACCATGGCTGCGGTCGTGTTCAAAAGTAGTAAAGGCTGCCACCGGCTGATGGCATGAAGCGCAGGGAAAATTACCATCAATGGAAAGTCTTCCATCGTAAAACAATTTTCTTCCCAATAAAAAGCCTTCTTCAGTTATTGGATGTGCCTGGAAATTATAAACCGGTTGTGGAAATCCCTGTGGTATTGTGAAATGGATAGGCGTTGTTCTGACAAATGGTTCCGTTTTTTTGCAGCTATTGATGAACACAGAACCAACCAAGATAAAGGTCAGTAAGGATAGTATAACAACTTTTGATTTCAACGGATTTTTTTGTCTTGCTAAAGCTATTGAATATAAAAACGCTTGTTTGTTAAAAAAGGTTTCGCGGATCGAATTTTTTTCTTCCTTCCTTGATTTGCGAAGAACGCTTTTTGCTTTCCAGTCTTTTTTCCTTTGATTGTTTGCTTGGCCTGGTGGCGATGCGCAGCTTTTTCTTTTTTAATGCCGTGTAAAGCAACTCATTCACTTTTTCAATCGCTTCTTCTTTGTTCTGCAATTGTGTACGGTGTGTTTGTGCTTTTACAACAAGCTCACCTTCGCTATTAATGCGGTTAGATAATTTGTGTTGCAAAATTTCTTTTTGCTCTTCTGTTAACAGTTGAGAAGTTGCAATGTTGAAATAAGCGATTACAGCCGTTTCTACCTTGTTGACATTTTGCCCGCCTTTACCACCGCTGCGTGTGGTTTGTAATTTTATTTCTGATGATACGTCAATCATAGTCAATAGTCAATAGTCAATAGTCAATTAGATTTGCAATCAGTAAAATGCAACAGAATGAAGGCTGTTATTCAAAGAGTATCAAAAGCAAGTGTAACGATTGAGGGAAAAATAAATGGAACGATTGACAACGGCCTGTTGATTTTGTTAGGCATAGAAGATGCAGATACTGTCGAAGACATACAATGGTTAAGTAATAAAATTGTCAATCTCAGGATTTTTAATGATGAGCATGGTGTTATGAACCGTTCTGTAATTGAAGAAAATGGAAATATTTTACTGATAAGCCAATTCACTTTGCATGCTTCTACCAAAAAAGGCAATCGTCCCAGCTATATAAAAGCGAGCAAGCCGGAAGTTGCCATTCCTTTGTATGAGAAAATGATACAGCAATTGGAAAATGATCTCAATAAAAAAATACAAACCGGAACATTCGGTGCAGATATGAAAGTAGCGCTATTGAATGATGGCCCGGTAACAATTGTAATTGACACAAAAAATAAAGAATAAAATTGCTGCAATACTTTCTATAATTTGAAATAAGTACAAACAGAAATGCCAGGAAAGAAAGACATCGACGCACGTGAAAACCTTGTACAAATGCTGACCACATTTTATAAAAAAGCTTTTCAGGACGAACTGATAGGACGATTTTTTATTGAAGTGGTGCCTTTAGATCTTGCAACGCACATTCCGGTGATTGCTGATTTTTGGGAAGCCATTCTTTTCAATACACATGGTTATCGCAAAAACGTAATGGAAGTACACCAGCATATTCACCACTTATCAAACATAAAAAAAGAACATTTGGAGCGATGGGTAAAACTCTTTACCGAAACGATCGATGAAATGTTTGAAGGAGAAAAAGCTACTTTAATGAAACACCGGGCGAGATCAATTGCAACACTGATGGACATTAAGCTAAACCACGGCAGTATTGGCAAGCAGTAACTTCTTTGCCAGTATTCGCAACAATTCATGTAATTCGTGTTTTAAAATTTGTGTAATGACAATAGAAGAAGCACAACAACAGGTTGATCAATGGATAAAAACCACCGGTGTCCGTTACTTCAGCGAGCTTACCAACATGGCCATTCTTACCGAAGAAGTAGGAGAGGTAGCCCGCCTGATGAGCCGCATCTATGGCGATCAATCTTTTAAAGAAAGCGATAAGAACAAGCAACTTTCCGATGAATTAGCCGATGTGCTTTGGGTGGTTATTTGCATTGCTAACCAAACAGGCGTTGATCTTACTGAAGCACTTCAAAAAAATTTTGAAAAGAAAAATGTTAGAGACAAAGACCGGCATCAGCAAAACGAAAAATTGTCTGAACGATGATTTAGATGGATTTTAAAAACTTGTAAGAAGATGAATCTTCAATGTTTGAAACCTCTTTTATTTTTTGTTAATCCTTGAATCACCCCAAATTAGTTCAAACATTCCTATACATCCCCGTTCAGACAATTGGCTGCTTTTTTGTAACGGTTGTTGCAAATGTGCGTCAATGAAAAAATTTTCTTTCAAACTGGTATGGTCGGCTTTAAAAGATTCGTTCAAAGGATTTTCTGATGATAAGATTACCAAACTCAGCGCTTCGCTGGCCTATTATACAGTATTTTCTTTAGGGCCTTTGCTAATAGTCATCATTCATTTATGCAGCGTGTTTTTTGGTATGGATGCTGTTCAGGGAAAAGTAGTCACTCAATTACAATCTTTCGTCGGCGCCAATGCGGCTGCGCAAATTCAAACGATTATTAAAAATGCTTCTGTCAGCGGCAGCGGCATAGCATATACTATTGGCATTATTACTTTGGTTATTGGTGCCACTACTGTTTTTGCCGAAATGCAGGACTCTATGAACAGCATTTGGGGTGTAAAGGCCAAACCAAAGCTTGGCATCATGTCGCTTGTGTTCAGTCGCCTGCTTTCTTTTGGTATTATCGCCAGTCTTGGCTTTTTGCTTTTGGTGTCTCTGGCTGTATCGGCCGTAGTGGAAAGTATTGGTGATAAATTAAGATCTGCTTTTCCACAGGTAGGATTTGTTCTTATTTACATCATTAACCTTGTGCTCACTTTTGGAATTATCTCCGCATTATTTGCTGTTATTTTTAAAGTACTTCCTGATGTTAAAATCGGTTGGAAACAGGTTTTGCCCGGAGCTATTGCTACCACCATTCTTTTTATGATCGGCAAATTTGCCATTTCTTTTTACATTGCTAAAACCAATGTGGGCAGCACTTACGGCGCTGCAGGTTCACTGGTTATTCTCATACTGTGGATCTATTATTCTTCCATCATTCTTTATTTTGGTGCAGAGTTTACACAATCGTATGCCTGCGAAAAGGGCGTGCAAATCGTTCCCTCAAAACATGCACAATGGTATAACGCCCCAACTGTCAGTGGCTCGAAAGCCAAAGAAAAAATAAAAGCCTGGGCACATCATTCGGAAAAAAAAATAAATCATCCTCCGAAACAAACACCGCCACAAGCAGCAGTTGCGCAATCAGCCCACCCAAAAAAAGAAAAGAAAAAAGGTGCCGGCGTAGGAACAGTTTTATTAGGGCTGGCGCTATATTATATCAACACTCAGAAAAAGGCGCACGAATAATTGAATAAGTCGGATTGAAATTATTGCTCAGTAATGGCTATCTTTTTGTAGTAATCCTTCAAAAAAAATAATGGATGAAGAAAAAGATAACGTTCAAGGGTATTTGGCAATTATTAAAAGATTCGTTTAAAGGTTTTTCCAACGACAGGGTATTTAAGCTTAGCGGGTCACTGGCCTATTTTACCGTATTCTCCATTGGTCCCATGTTGCTGGTAATAATTTTTTTCGCCGATCTTTTTTATGGGCGTGAGGCTGTAGAAGGCACTGTTTACGGGCAGATCAAAGGATTTGTTGGTCCGGGTGCGGCAGCTCAAATCCAGGAGATCATAAAAAATGCATCGTTGAGCGGTAAAAGCAATATCACCGCTATTATAGGTTTTGTAACATTGATCATAGGCGCTACCACCGTGTTTGCAGAAATACAGGATTCCATCAACACCATCTGGAATTTAAAATCCAAGCCTGAAAGAGGGTGGTTAAAAATGATTCTTAACCGGCTCCTTTCTTTTTCCATTGTTGTCAGCCTTGCCTTTCTTTTGCTGGTTTCTTTAATTGTCAACGGCTTAATGGAAGCATTGGGAAATCGTTTGCAGGATATTTTCCCCGGCGTAGCTGTGATTTTAATTTATATCGTCAACCTTCTGCTTACGTTCATCGTTATTACCTTTTTGTTTGGTATTATTTTCAAAGTATTGCCCGACGCCAAAATAAAATGGAAAGATGTGCTAACCGGGTCGGTTACAACAGCCATACTTTTCATGATCGGTAAATTTGGAATCACCTTTTACATTGGCAGCAGTCATATCGGCAGCACTTACGGTACAGCGGGTTCTATTGTTATTATATTGGTGTGGATATACTACTCAGCCATCATTCTTTATTTCGGCGCCGAGTTTACAAAAGCTTATGCAGCCGCTTATGGCAACCGCATCTACCCGAACGATTATGCTGTATGGATAAAGCACATAGACGTAGAAGAGGAAAACGGAACTTTAAAACAGCAAGAGGAGCAAAAGAAAGAAGAAGACGACAAGACCGGTGACAATATTAAGGTTACGTAGTTCCCCCTGTCCCCCTAAAGGGGAGACTTAGGTTGAAGAGGCTTTTTTATCACAATTATTTTTTTACTCGGAGATATTTTTTGTACTAAGCTGCATCGCTACTATTCACATCCGTTGCGTCGCACTCTTGTACTTTCTATAATTCTATTCGGTGTGGTGCAAACCGGCTTACTAATATTGCTCTCATTAATAAGCAGTTCTTTTTCATAAACTCTTTCTGCAGTTTTGCCAACTGAGAAAAAAAAGAAAACAACGACCTAAGTCTCCCCTTTAGGGGGACAGGGGGTATATTTGCGCCACTATGGCAACCGATAACAACAGATTTCAGGCAATCATTTCCCACTGCAAAGAATATG
>JBQCHB010000051.1:0-14625 GCA_051955075.1 Flavisolibacter sp. | reverse complement strand
CCTGCTGTCCCGATAGCTATCGGGAGAACCAGCGACTAAGTGTATTTAGATAGAAGCCGTTCCGTTATTTCAGGATATTTAGCCAAATTTTCAATAAAGGCTTTGCTTTTCATTTTTTTAATATGGGCTTCAATCTTCCTGGCTTGATCCGCATCTTTACAGACCACCTGGTAAAATAAAACCCAGTCAGCTGCCTGGCCTGTAAATTTCTTTTTCAGATTGTAATAATGGGACAAGAGCCTTTCAAGGCGTTCTTCAGGTTTAAGTGTGGTAAACCCAATGTAATACTTCTTCAAAGAGTTGCTGTATAAAATATAAACAAAGGATTGACTCATTAAATAAAAATGCGGAGCAGTTGCTCCGCATTTGTGGATCCTGCTGGGATCGAACCAGCGACCCTCTGATTATGAGTCAGATGCTCTAACCGTCTGAGCTAAGGATCCGTCCACCAAATAGGGTGGCAAAAATTTACCTGAAAATTGCAGGGATGCAAAAATAGGGAAATACCATATTAATCTTTCACTTCTTCAAAGTCAATGTAATCTCCGGGTCTGTTCTGCTCCACTTTTGGTTTGGATGGCTGCGCATGTTGTTGCTGAAATCCCTCAGCCTGCTGCTGCATTCTCTCGTTCATTTCCCGAAACCCTTTTTTTACCCGCTTCGTAGTTCTGTACACAGGTATGATAAAATCAAACACCAGTTTGTACAGCATGTAAAATAAAAAAACGTAGAAAAGAAACCTTAAAATCATAGCATTCAAAGGTACGGTGGTCATTTTACCAAAGCTTAATTTGGAATGTATTTAACGTTTACCTTACCTTTGCTGCCGGTAATGAATGAAAGAAGGGAACGAGAACGTTCCCTTCTTCTTTTAGCAGTTATGCAAATGGAGACACAAATTCAGGCAATAGAACAAAAAATAAATTCCCTGCTGGCGGGCCATCCCACGCATTTTTTGGTAGAAATAAGGGTTAAACCTACGAATAATATAAAGGTGTTTATAGATGCGGATGAAGGGGTTAATTTATCGAACCTGATAGAGTACAACCGTAAACTGTATAAGCAAATTGAAGAAAGCGGTCTTTATCCCGATGGCAACTTTTCTCTCGAAGTTTCATCACCCGGTCTGGATGAACCTTTGAAATTGCGCCGCCAGTATAAAAAAAACATAGGCAGGTACGTAGATGTAACCCTTGAAGACGGAAGCAAAAAAGACGGCAAATTAATAGAGGCATCAGAAGACGGTATTGTTATAGAATGGGAAGAAGGAAAAGGGAAAAAGAAAGAAACAAAACAGCAATCAATTTTATTCGATCAAATAAAAACTACAAAAATTCAAATAAAATTTTAGAGCAGCGGCCAAAAGCCGTAATCTGAATCGTAAATCTGAAATCGTATGGCAAGTATCAACTTAATGGAGGCCTTTCAGGAATTTAAAGATGCTGAAAATATTGACCGTCCTACGCTTATGCGTGTGGTAGAAGACGTATTTAAAACGCTGATCCGTAAAAAATATGGCAGCGATGAAACGTTTGACGTAATCGTAAACGCTGAAAAGGGCGATTTGGAAATATTCCGCCGCCGCACCGTAGTAGACGATGATGATGTGTACAATACCCTGGAAGAAATTGAAGTGAGCGAGGCTAAAAAAATCTCTCCCGACTACGAAGTAGGCGAGGAAGTTTATGAAGAAGTGAACCTCGAAGACTTTGGCCGCAGAGCTATTTTAGCCGCCAAGCAAACGCTTGCCAGCCGCATCTCCGATTTGAAGAAAAATGTACTGGCTAAAAAATACGAAGACCGCATTGGTGAAATCATTAGCGCCGAAGTATACCAGGTTTGGAAAAAAGAAATTTTGTTGCTGGATGAAGAAGGCAATGAATTGATCCTGCCCAAAAGCGAACAAATTCCACAGGATTATTTTAAGAAAGGAGAGAACATTCGTGCGGTGGTAAAGAAGGTAGATATGAAAAATACTACGCCGGTTATTATTCTTTCCCGTACCTCACCCGATTTTCTGGCAAAGCTTTTGGAAATAGAAGTACCAGAGATCTTCGACGGGTTAATTGTTATTAAAAAGATTGTACGTGAGCCGGGCGAAAGAGCCAAGGTGGCCGTTGAATCCTACGATGACCGTATTGATCCGGTTGGCGCCTGCGTTGGTATGAAGGGAAGCCGTATTCATGGCATTGTTCGTGAATTAAAAAATGAAAACATTGACGTTATCAACTGGACCAATAATATTCAATTATTAATTCAGCGTTCTTTAACTCCGGCCAAAATCACTTCAATGGATCTTGACCAGGAAGGTAAACACGCCAGCATTTATTTGAAACCCGACCAGGTTTCTTTGGCTATTGGCCGCAGGGGAGTAAATATTAAGTTAGCTTGCGAACTTACCGGCTACGAGTTGGATGTTTATAGAGATAATGAAGGAGAGGTAGAAGAATTTGATATTGACCTGGAAGAATTCAGCGATGAAATTGAAAGCTGGGTAATTGATGAATTAAAACGTGTAGGATGCGATACAGCCAGAAGCGTATTAGACCTTACACCGGAAGAACTGGAACGCAGAACCGACCTGGAAAAAGAAACCATCGAAGATGTGAGAAAGGTATTGCAGGCCGAGTTTGAGAAAGAATAGTTTCGTGAGTGGTAAATGGTGAGTGACCAGCCGTCATTCATTTTTATCAGTACAGAAATAAAATTGTTCATTTAAAAAACAATGCAGCTTAGAGCAAAAGAATATAGTCTTTGCTGCATAAAACACGTGAAGGATGAGTGAATAAGCAGTGATGATTATCACTGACCACGCACCATTCACCAAAAAACAGTTAATGGCAGAAATAACAACAACACCAAGGTTGATGGCAGCCGCCAAAGAGTTCAACATCGGTAAGGATACGCTTGTGGACTTTTTGGTGGGCAAAGGTTTTGACAAAGACGAATTGAAACCGACCGCAAAGCTTTCGGAGGACATGTACCGGGCCTTGCAGGCAGAATTTCAAAGCGATAAGGTGGCCAAAATGAAGGCCGTTCAGATTGATCTGCCCAAAGGCGCAAATGCCGAACCTAAAAAGAAGAAAGACGAGGAAGAGATTCACTTCCGTAAGGAAGAAAAACCGGCTAAGCCTGTGAAGAAGGAAGAGCCGGCAGCACCTGCACCTGTTGTTGAAGAAGTACACGTGCCCGAACCGGCTCCGGTTCAGGAAGTACAACCCGAACCTGTTGCACCCACACAAGCAGAACCAGTAAAAGAAGAGCCGGAAATAGTGAAACTTGATGCTCCCGAAATAGAAGGGCCAAAAGTTCTGGACAAGATTGATCTTTCGGCAATAGACTCTTCTACCAGGCCTAAAAAAGGCACCAAAAAAGCAAAGAAAGAAGAAGAAGTTCCTGTAGCGGAAGAACAAAAACCTAAAAAAGAAAAGGCTAAAGCACCAAAAGAAGCGCCTAAGCCAGTCGAAGAAATTCCTGCACCTTCGGTGGAAGCTGCTGCAGAAATACCAACTGCGCCAGCAGAAGAGGAAGAACCGGTTATTGAAAATATTAAAGCGGAAAAAATAGAAGGGCCAAAGATTTTGGGTAAGATTGAACTGCCTGTAGATAGTGATACAAGACCTAAACCTGCAGACGAAAAACGTAAACGTAAACGCATACCCATTGAGAAAAAGGATGGGCCGCAAGGCTTTCAAAGGGCTGGTCAAGGCGGACAGCAAGGTACAAGTGGCCAGGGCGGTGGCGGAAGGTTCACCATCCAGCGCAATACAGGCCAAAACAGAGGCCAGCAGGGCGGAAACAGGTTTGGCGGCGGCAGTCGTACGGGCCAGCGTCCGGCATTTGCTAAACGCGAAGACAAACAGATAGACGAAAAAGAAATTCAACGGAAAATACAGGAAACGCAAGCCAAACTATCTGGCGGTGGTGGCAAAGGAAAGAACATCAAAGCCAAGATGCGTCGTGAAAGAAGAGCTGAGGCGGCCGATGCCATGGAGGGAGCAGAGGATAACAAATTGCAGGTTACAGAATTCATCAGTGTTAGTGAATTAGCTAACCTGATGGACGTATCTTTTGCAGAAGTCATTTCAAAATGTATGAGCCTCGGCATCATGGTATCTATCAACCAGCGATTAGATGCAGAGGTGATTGAACTGGTAGCCAGCGAATTTGGCTTCGATGTTGAGTTCATAGACATGGAGAAGCAGTTGGAAATGGAAGAGGAGGAAGAAGTGGACCAGGAAGAAGACCTCCAGTTCCGTTCGCCTATCGTTACTATTATGGGTCACGTTGACCATGGTAAAACTTCTTTGTTGGATTACATCAGAAGCGCAAGCGTGGTAGCCGGCGAGGCTGGTGGTATTACGCAGCATATTGGTGCTTACCAGGTAAACCTTCCGGGAGATAAAGACATTACTTTCCTTGATACACCGGGTCACGAAGCGTTTACCGCCATGCGTGCCCGTGGCGCCAAGGTTACTGATATTGCCGTAATTGTAATTGCTGCCGATGATGCCATCATGCCGCAAACCCGCGAGGCCATCAGCCATGCCCAGGCAGCTAATGTGCCGATGATCTTTGCTATCAATAAGATTGATAAAGACGGTGCCAACCCGCAAAAAATATACGAGCAGTTAGCTCAAATGAATTTACTGGTAGAATCCTGGGGTGGTAAATACCAAAGCCAGGAAATCAGCGCCAAGCAAGGATTGAACATTGATCTATTGCTGGAGAAAATATTGCTGGAGGCCGAGTTGCTGGATCTGAAAGCCAATCCAAACCGTGAAGCCAGTGGTACCATCATAGAAGCAACGCTGGATAAAGGCCGTGGTTATGTAGCTACTATTTTAGTACAAAACGGAACACTGCACACTGGCGATATTGTGGTGAGTGGCCAGCATTATGGCCGTGTAAAAGCCATGATGAATGAACGCAATAAAAGAGTAACCGAAGCGCCGCCATCGACGCCGGTATTGATATTGGGTTTGAACGGTGCCCCCCAGGCAGGTGAAACGTTTAAGGTGTATGCCGACGAGGCCGAAGCCAAGGATATTGCCAACCGCCGTGCACAAATTCTGCGTGAGCAGGGTATGCGTGCCAAAAAGCATATTACACTGGATGAAATTGGACGCCGCCTGGCACTGGGTAATTTTAAAGAGCTTAAGGTTATTATCAAAGGTGATGTGGATGGCTCGGTAGAAGCATTAAGTGACTCTTTGCAAAAATTATCTACACAAGAGATTTTAGTGAGTGTAATTCACAAAGGTGTTGGACAGATCAATGAAAGTGATGTAGTGTTAGCCGAAGCATCAGATGCGGTGATCATTGGCTTTAATGTTCGTCCTTCTTTGCAGGCCAACAGGATAGCTGAAAATGCAGGTATTCAAATTAAGACTTACTCCATTATCTACACGGCCATTGACGAGATCAAGAGTGCTATGGAAGGTATGTTGGAACCAAAGATCCAGGAGAAGATCGTTGCCAATGTGGAAATACGCGAAGTGTACAAATTTGATAAAGTAACGGTAGCCGGTTGCCAGGTGGTTGATGGAAGAATTAAGCGGGATAATAAGGTGCGGATCATTAGAGATGGTATCGTTGTATATCCAACTGGTGAAGGCGCAAGTGCTGAACTGGGTTCTTTGAAACGATACAAAGACGATGTGAAAGAAGTATTGGTAGGAATGGAGTGCGGATTGACCATTAAGAATTACAATGACATTAAAGTTGGCGATATCGTTGAAGCGTATGAAGAAGAAGAAGTAAAAAGAACGCTTTAGAATCTGGAACAGATGAACAAAGAATATTGAGTTTTGAAGTAAGGCCATGCCACCAGCATGGCCTTTTCTTTATATTGAAAACAGAAAAAGAGCGTCTACAACCATTCTTTCATCATTTTATCTGTTTCTTATCCCTCTGCGCAATATTCAAACAGTTTGTTAATCCATGTTTCCTGCATCAGGGATTCTTGTTTGTAAAAGTTATTTTTGGCAACATTTGATTGATATGAAAAAGCTTGTCTTCGGTTTTTTAACTATTATAGCCATTAGCTCAACCGCCTTTGCACAACAAAAAAAGATCGTTGCCGATAAAATTGTAGGCATCGTTGGCGATAAGATCATTTTACAATCCGACATACAAAATGCTATTGCCGATGCAGCCCGCCAGGGTGGCACTTTGCCGGCCAATCCTGAATGCGCTATATTAGACCAGGCATTGGTATCAAAGGTTTTAATGCTGCAGGCTATCAAAGATTCCTTGCCGGTTACAGATGAAGAAGTAGAGGCAGAACTCGATCAAAGGATTCGTTATTTTATTACCCAATATGGTACGCAGGATGCATTGGAATCAGTTGCCGGTAAAACCATTTACCAGATCAAGGACGATGCAAGAGAATCAGTAAAAGAAAACAAACTTGCGCAAGCGATGCAGCGCAAAATTGTTGATAATGTACGCATCACGCCGACAGAAGTAAAAGCTTATTTCGACCGTTATCCAAAAGACAGTTTACCATTTTTTGAATCGGAAGTGGAGATAGGGCAAATCGTTGTGTATCCAAAGGCTTCGCATGACCTGGAGAAATATGTAATTGATGAATTGAACAATTACAAAAAACAAATTGACGCAAAGCTGATCACGTTTGCACAAGCAGCACAAAAATATTCCGAAGATCCAGGGTCAAAAGACAGGGGTGGCCAATACCAGATCAACCGCAACGAAAAGCAATGGGATCCTACTTTTATGGCCGCAGCTTTTCGTTTGAAAGACGGAGAGATCTCGAACGTGATCAAAACAAAATTCGGTTACCACATTATTCAAATGGTGCAGCGCAATGGCGACGATGCTATTATCCGCCACATACTGCGTATTCCTCCCATTTCGGATGTTGAGATCAATGAAAGCATTTCTAAGTTAGATTCGGTACGCTCTAAATTAATTGCAGGCACTATGGATTTTAATGGTGCTGCCGGAAAATATACTGAAGATGAGCAGGCCAAATTTGCAGGCCCTTACATCATAAGCGGTGATGGCGATACCTACAACAGGATAGATGAACTGGACAAAAGCGTAGTGGCCATGCTTGATAAATTAAAAGTTGGAGAGTACTCGCAGCCAACTGTGTTCACCGACGAACGCGGCAAAAAAGGTGTTCGTATTTTGTACCTGAAATCCAGAACAGAGCCACACCGCCTAAACCTGCGCGACGATTACAATAAAATTGCCCAATCGGCTTTAGAAGAAAAAAAATATAAGGCTTTGGAAAAATGGTTAGATGGCCACATTTCATCTTACTATATCATGATCGATCCGCAGAACGAAGATTGCCCGCAATTGAAGAAATGGATTGATATCGAAAAAACGTATGCGGCCAAATAGAGCATAGATCTAGGGTTTAAGGTTGTGGCCTTAACCCCTAAGCCTTACACTTTTATCTTCCCTAAAGGTTTTCCTTAGTAGCCCCAATAAGACAGTGCAAAATTTTACAGTCTTACCGGGGCTCATTATTTTTAGATGATTTATCGCCTCGTGTAATCCATTATCCATGTCCTCCAATTTGAATACCGGTTTATTGAACACTTCCGATTGCGTTTTTTTAGACGCTCATCCTTTGCCTACATGGATTGTAGATGCTGCAAGTTTCGAAATTAGATTTGCCAACAAAGCTGTTTCAAATCTTTATAATTATTGGCTCAATGATGCAAAAGGCAATAGTTTTTTAAATTTCTTTCCGGAAAAAGACCGCCTTGCTTTCGTTGATGCAATTTCTGAAAACAGTCAAAACTTTAGCGGTAGTTATCAGCATAATAAAAAAGGCGGCGAAACCATTGCCGTAGAACTGTATGCTTCTTCTATGGAAGTCAATGCTGCAGAATGTTATCAAATTTCTGCCGTTGTCTCTAACAAGAAAAAGATAGAAGAAGAAAACTACCGGTACAAAACTTTTATCGAACAAAGTATAGCCGGTATCTTTTGCAAAGAATTGAAAAAGCCTGTTTCAATTGATTGCCAGCCTGAAGAATTGGTTACCCATCTCAATAACTACGGCTACATCTCCGAGTGCAATGCATCTATGGCGGCCATGTGCGGTTTTGAAAAAAAATCAGACATGGATAATTGTAGTCTCAACCAGCTATTGAAATCCAATGATGCGGAAACACTTGCGTTTATTAAAAATTTCGCCGGTAATAATTTTAAACTTGTCAATGCGGAGCTGCGTGAAAAAAATCAAAATGGTGAAACCATCTATTATTTAACCAACGTTATTGGCATCGTTGAAAATGGCTTCCTGACAAGAATATGGGGCTCGCAAAGAGATATAACTGCAAGAAGAAAAATTGAAGAAAATAACAGGCTGCTGGCGCAAATGGTTGAGGAAACATCAGACATACTGGTAGCTGCAGATATAGACTATAAACCTCTTAGCTGGAATAAGGCTGCTGAAAAAATATTTGGGCTAACTGCCGGCGAGGTGATAGGTAAAGATTTACGCGACTTTGTTACGCTTGAGTATAAAAACTATAGCCGGGAGCAAGTGCGGCACATCATCCAAAAAGAAGGAGAGTGGTACGGCGAAGCCTGTTTTACAAGACGGTCAGATAATAAACAGGTCACTTTATTGGGAAATTTTAAATTATTGAAAGATGGTAACAGGCCGCTGTGCATTTTAATTAATGGAACTGATATTACCCAAAGAATAGAAACGGAAAGAGAGCTTTGTGAGTCGGAAGCCAGGAAATCTGCTGTTATGGAATCTTCTCTCGATGCTATTATAACCATCGAGGCAGCAGGTGCCATTATTGAATGGAACGCAGCAGCAGAACGCATTTTTGGTTATACAAAACAAGAGGCTTTGCACCGGCAAATGGAAGAACTTATCATTCCTGAAAGATATCGCCAGCGCCATTTAGATGGTATTAGCCAATTGTTGAAAACCGACAAAGGCCCCATGTTAAATAAACTGACAGAAGTGCCTGTTCTTCACAAAGACGGCACTGAATTTCCATCCGAGCTTTATATTTCACGCATAAACATTAGCGGTAAAACTTTATTTACCGCAACGCTGAGAAACGTTGCTGAAAGAAAAAAGGCTGAAAAAAACCTGGTTGAAAGTGAGAAACGTTTTCGCGAGGTAGCAGATTCGGCTCCTGTAATGATCTGGATGCTGAATGAAAAAAATGAAACCATCTATGTCAACAAACCGTGGACGGATTTTACGGGTTCGGGTGTTAATATGCTTGGTGGTGAAGGCTGGTCCGGTGTTGTACATCCCGACGACAGGGCACATGCCATTACAGCATTTAATAAAAACTTCGAAAGCAAAGAACCTATCACCACTATTTACCGGTTAAAGAATAAAAACGGTCAATACCGCTGGATGCTTGATACTGCCATTCCCCGACAACTGAATGATGGTAGTTTTCTTGGTTATATAGGGTCGGTAGTAGATATAACTGATCAAAAAATTAAAGAAGACCAGCTGCGTTACCAGGCAATGGTTTTGGAAAACATATCCGATATTGTTTTAAGCGCAGAAGTAAATGGTATTGTTAAATCGTGGAATAAGGCGGCAGAAAAATTTTATGGCATAACAGCGCAGCAGGCCAATGGAACTAACGTTGCCGACCTGGTACAATTAGAGTACCTGGATATGCCACGCGGCAAAGCTTTGCAACAGCTTTTTGAAACCGGCTTTTGGAGAGGAGAAGTGTCGTATCGCAACCAGAAAGGCGAATTGAAATACTTATTGAATACGCTTTCGCTTGTGGTTGATGAAGGTAAAAAAGAAATAGCCATACTGGAAGTAGGCCGCGATATTACTGATCGCAAAATAGCCGAACAAAAGCTGCAACAAAGCGAAGGTTTTTACCGGACCCTAATTTCCGATTCTTTAGATGGTATTATTTTGATGAACGCTGAAGGCCGAATCACATTTTGCTCCCCATCCGTTAAGCACGTTTTGGGATACGAGGCAGGAGAAGTAGAAGGCAAAGATGGATTTGAATTTGTTCATCCTGATGATTTTGCATGGGCCATACAATCGTTTCAAAAAGAAGTAATTGAAAATCCGGAAGTGAAATTCATCACTATTCGGCTGCGCAAAAAAGGAGATCAATGGATATGGTGTACTGTTCGTGGCAATAACCTGTTAAGAAACCCGAACGTTGCCAGCATCGTTATCTATTTTCATGATGATACATTACGCAAACGGGCAGTAGATGCATTGAAAGAAAGTGAAAAAAGATTCAGAACGCTTATTAAAGATTTACAAACCGGCGTTTTGCTGCAGGACGCAGAAGGCTATATACAAATGTCGAACAATGCAGCGCTGAAAGTTTTCGATGAAAAAGAAGAAACTTTACTGCACAAACAAATCTGGAAAATATATTCCGATATCATCCAGGAAAACGGTAAAGCCTTCGAACCAACGGAAGGGCCTATCCGAAAAGCTATTCATACCAGGCAATTGGTGAAGGATGTGGTAATAGGCATTTGGCATCAGCATAAAAAAGACAGGATATGGCTATTGTTAACCGCTGATCCCATCCTGGACGAAGCGGGAAACCTGCTGCATGTTATTTGTTCGTTTACTGATATTACAGAACGTAAAAGACTGGAGCAAAAATTATTGAGCGATCAAATCAATCATCAAAAGCAATTAACGCAAGCTACCATTGATGGGCAGGAAGCCGAAAGGCATGAAATAGGAAAGGAGCTGCACGATAATTTTGGACAGCAGCTTACCACTATTAAGTTGTTTTTAGACATGGCCAAAAGTGGCGCTTCAGATTCCGGAATTGAAATGATCAATATGGCTTTAAAAGGCGTAATGGATGTGATCAACGAGATCAGGTCCATGTCCCGCTCTTTGGTGCCGCATACGTTAAAAGATCTTGGCCTTGTTGATTCCATTGCTGAATTGGTTGACTCGTTTAGCCGGACCCAATTGGTATCTATCGACTTTGAGCATGAAGATTTTGATGAAGATGACCTTCCCGAAAATCAAAAGCTTACTTTGTTCCGCATCGTGCAGGAACAATTGAATAATATCATTAAGCATGCAGATGCAGAAGGCATTGCTTTGCAATTAAAAAATACCATTCAAAGCGTTGTATTGGAGATTCGGGATGACGGAAAAGGTTTTGACCTTCAAAAGCTACGCAAGGGGCTTGGTTTCACCAACATCCGTAACCGTGCAGAACTTTTTGGTGGTAAAATGGAAATTTTTTCCAGGCCGGGAAAAGGCTGCCGCCTGAAAGTTTCCATGCCCGTTCATGTGTTACAATCTTTCCAATAAGCTTGTTACTTGGTTTTGATCCATCAGCCGTTCCATCCTCAACTCTTGGATTAACTTAACAATACTTGCTATACCTTTGCGCCTTCTTCCCATGAGTGACGCAATAAAACATGAATGTGGCCTTGCTTTCGTCAGACTACGCAAGCCCTTCGCCTACTACCAGCAAAAATATGGTTCGGTACTTTGGGGCCTTAATAAGCTCTACCTTTTAATGGAAAAGCAGCATAACCGCGGCCAGGACGGCGCCGGCGTGGCTGCTATTAAATTAAATGTTGAACCGGGCTACCCTTTTCTTTCCCGCATACGCAGCAATGAAAACCAATCTATAGCCGATATTTTTAAACGAATTGGTGAAGAGTTTGGCGAACTGCAAAAATTCAATCCCGAAATCGGGAACTATGCTGGCCTGATGAAAGGCCATCTTTCTTTTTTGGGTGAAGTATTGCTGGGCCATTTGCGCTACGGAACACAAGGGAAAAATAACGTTGAGTTCTGTCATCCTTTCATTAAAAGAAATACAATTCCTGCAAGGAATCTGGCACTGGCAGGAAACTTTAACCTGGTAAACACCGATGAGCTTTTTGAATTAGTGAATATTGATCCGGGTGCATTTCAAAAGCAAAGCGATTTGGCTGCCATGATGGAAGTGATTTATCATTTCCTGGTAAAGGCCGATGAAGCCAACCCCCAGCAGCTGGATATTGTGGGTGCATTGAAGAAAGCGATCCCGCTTTTTGATGGTGGTTTTCATGTAGGTGGCGCTACCGGTAATGGAATTGGTTTTGTTTTTAGAGATGCACACGGCATCCGTCCCTCTTATTATTATATCAACGATGAAGTAGTAGTTGCCGCTTCGGAAAGAGCCGCCATTCGCACCGCATTTAACGTAGGCGAAAACGAAGTGCAGGAATTATTACCGGGCAAAGCATTGATCGTTTTAGAAAATGGTGAAATAAAAATTGAGCAGATCATTGAGCCTAAAGAAAGAAAAGCCTGCAGCTTCGAACGCATTTATTTTTCCCGCGGCAGTGATGAAAAAATTTACCGTGAACGCCAGCGCCTCGGTTACAACCTAAGCAAGCAGGTATTGGAAGCGGTAGATTTTGATTTAAGAAATACTATTTTTTCATTTATACCCAATACAGCCGAAGTAGCCTTTTACGGCTTAAGCAAAGGCTGCGAAGATTATCTCAATCAAATTAAAGTAGAACGCATTGCATCGTGGGGCAATAATGTTGATCCGGAGAAATTGCACGAGATGATCAACAGAAAAGTGCGTATGGAAAAAATCGCTATCAAAGATGTGAAGATGCGCACCTTCATTACCGAAGATGTGAACCGCAACGAAATGGTGCAGCACGTGTACGACATTACTTACGGCACCGTGCGCAAGGGTGTTGACACCTTGGTGGTGATTGACGATTCTATTGTGCGGGGCACCACGCTGCGTGAAAGCATCATTCGCATGCTGGCACGGTTAGAGCCCAAACGTATTATCGTGGTTTCTTCTTCGCCGCAAATACGCTATCCCGATTGCTACGGCATTGACATGAGCAAGCTGGGCGATTTTGTGGCTTTTAATGCAGCCGTGGAATTGTTGAAAGAAAGAGGCAATGAAGATTGTTTGAAAGATTTGTACGAGCAGTGCAAGGAGCTCCATCGCAATAACCAATTGCATACGGTGAACGTGGTGAAACAGATCTATAAATCGTTCACCAATGAAGAGATCACAAAAAAAATTGCACAGCTCATTACGCCAGCCGGTTTGCAAATACCTGTTGATGTTATTTATCAAACTATAGAATCGTTGCATGAAGCCTGCCCTAATAATTTAGGCGACTGGTATTTTACAGGCAATTATCCCACTCCCGGCGGCAACCGTGTAGTGAATACCGCTTTCATTAATTATATCGAAGGGAAGAATGCGAGAGGATATTAGTTTGTAGTTTCGTTTTCTGAAATTTCATTCAATGAAAACATTGATTCTCATCCGCCATGCTAAAAGCAGTTGGGATGCTCCCGGCCTTTCTGATATTGACCGGCCTTTAAACGAAAGAGGAAAAAAAGATGCCCCCGAAATGGCAAAGCGGTTAAAAGCAAGAAAGCTTGATGTTGATCTTTTTGTTTCGAGTACGGCCAAAAGAGCCAGAAAAACAGCTAAATATTTTGCCGAAGCATTTGATGTAAAAAAAGAAGACATCAAACTTGTAGAAGACCTGTACCTGGCCACGCCGGCTGCTTTTCAAAAAACAATTTCAGAACTAAATAATAAGCATGATGTAGTGGCCGTTTTTTCTCACAACCCCGGCATTACAGAATTTTCCAATTCGCTTACCAACGTTCGTATTGACGATATGCCTACCTGCAGCATGTTCGCCTTAAGTATAGATACTGATTCGTGGAGTGGTTTTGAAGACGCCGAAAAAAAATTTTTATTTTTCGATTATCCAAAAAGTTCGCTTGACTAGTCTTGAAGTTATACTTCGTATCGGAGATCTTGCTGAAGGCTAAATCTCAAATTGCAAAATCACCCATCTTTTTTCACTTTGCGAAAGCTTACTAGGTACACGCCGCCAAAAATAAGGCAGGCGGCTACCGCTTTCTGCCATGAAAAAGATTCGCTTAAAAAAATAATGGCAATGAGTACGGCAAAGACCGGTTGCGTATAAATATAACTTCCGGTGGCGCCGGCGCCTATGTGCTGTATGCCATAAGCATTGAAATAATAAGCCAGGAAGGTTCCGGGAATCACAATGGCAAATAAGGCCGCATAGTGTTGCCACTGGAATAAGCTCCAATCAATTTCTGTTGTTTGCTGCCATCCGAAAGGAAGCATCATCAAAAAACCAATAGTAAACACCCAGCGTATTACGTGTAGTGGACTATAATTCTGCATCAATGGTTTTACCAAAATGAAATAAATAGCATAAGCAATGGCATTCATCAATATAAGAACATCGCCTGTTAAATAGTCTGTTGCCTGGTGTGCTGCTTCTTTCTGCAGTATCAGCAATACAGATCCGCCAATGCCCAGCGATAATCCCAGTGCTTTAAAAATGGTAAACTTTTCTTTCAGCACCCATAATGCAAATATGGTAACTAACAGAGGCGTTGCCAGTGTTAACAATGCGGCGTGAATCGTTGACGTAAGTGTGAGCCCTTTAATGAAGAGCATTTGGTTAATGGCAACGCCTGTAAGGGCACACCAAAAAAATGC
This sequence comes from Flavisolibacter sp., assembly GCA_051955075.1. Taxonomy (GTDB): domain Bacteria; phylum Bacteroidota; class Bacteroidia; order Chitinophagales; family Chitinophagaceae; genus Flavisolibacter. Next base: position 115 of record JBQCHB010000051.1, on the reverse strand, counting down.
AACCCAGTCTTTTTTATAAATTTTTGCCGGCGTATTGCCAAAAAGCCAAACTATCCAAAAAGGTAAAAGACTTAAGCCGACCCGTAAAATATTTAAGGCAAAAGGCTTCACCAGT
>JBQCHB010000050.1:0-4301 GCA_051955075.1 Flavisolibacter sp. | reverse complement strand
TGAATTTTACCAGGCTGTAATTAATAGAAAAAAACAGGTTGGTGCCTAACACGGCCAAATGCGCTTTCAATTGCGAATCAGATCGCAGGCTTTTAGAATCAACTTCTCCTTTTTTGTGTTTATTCATAAAGTTATCGGCATTCAGTTTTTATTTTCTATTAAGGCTTTCCGCTGCTATGGATTGACTTTTTCAGTTGTAGTTGTTTTACAAATTGCTCAATGGTTTCATCCAGCTTATTGTCGTTGAAGTTCGGAAAACGGTAATCAAATGTAGCAGCAAGATCAAGTGCCGCTCTTAAAACAAATTTTTTTTGTGCAATGCACAGCGTAAAATTGTTTTTCATTAAATGCCTGGATAAATACTCCTGTTCCGGTTGTCCGGGTGTAGCAATTAAAATGCTTTTCTTTTGCAGCGCCATTAGATCCATCACTGTACTGTAGCCACTGCGGCTGATGATAAAAGACGCTTCAGAAATTTTTTCTTCTAATTCTTTTGCGGGCAAATGATTATAAATAGTGACATTTCCAGGAGCTTTTATTTCTTCGTCATGTCCCGGCAATCCTCTTACAAAAACCACCGGCTGCTCAAATTTTTTTAATTGGTTTAATAGTAAAGATTCTAAAATGCTTCGTTGCGGCTCAGGGCCGGAGAGTAATATTAAAATGTGTTTATTTTTTTCTACAGTTGAGCTTGTAAATCTTGAAAGCGGTCCAATGTATTGTAAAGGTGTGAAAGGTTTTTTTTGGGGATGTGAAAGGCCGCCTGCCAGGCTGTTTTCATCTGGTGCATCGGGTATCCAACATGAAGAAAATTTGTTGATGTACCGGTAATTGATATTTTGTAAAAACGCATCAGCCCATTTTCCCAAAGAAGTTTTAATGGTTAACTGGTGCGTTATAAAAACACAGGGAACAGTTGGATGGTGCAAGCCATAGCGATTGTCTGAAATGACAGCATCAATAGCATATTTTTCTATAATATTTTGAAGCCACTGCTGTTCTTTTTTTATGGCCGAAATAACTTTGGGCACCTGCGCTGCTATAGAAAAAGGCAAGGTCAATTTATTTTTTGTATAAGTAATTCTGTAGCCTTCAAGCGGTAAGAATTTTAGTTGTGGAAACTCTTTTTGAAGTAAACTTTTTGTGCTACCTTCTCCTGCCAGAAAAACAGTGCAGGATTGGCGGAGAAGCGATTGGATAACAGGAATGCAACGTGTAGCATGACCAAGCCCCCAATCAAGTGGCGCTACCAGTATTTTTGGATTCATCGGTGTTATAGCCTGACTCATGCTAATTTTTGACCTTTTTGTCAAACGAAATACTAAAAGGCTTGTAAAATAGTTTAATTTAGAAATGAATCTACCTCTTATGAAAAGACTTATTTATATGGCATTGTTCTTGACAGCACTTACAATGGCCAGTTGCAGTAAAAATTATTATTCAAACTATGGCAGCAAAGCCAGTAAAGGATGTGGCTGTCCTGGTTCAAAAGGTTTTTAAATAATGCGTGATGAAAAATTATGACCGCGACCTGCTATTATTGTATAAAACAGAGATCTTTAGCGAAGACCTGTTACAGCACGAAGTGGAATGCCTGCATAAGATTTTATTAAACGTTGAATGCAAGGACAGGTTTTGCGCTGCACACGAGTTAGCTACGCGGTCAAAGATCACTCAAAAAACAAAAGCCATTTTAAAGGCCGTTAAACATTCTACGCTCAGGCCTTTTTATTTTTTGATCAATAAGAATTAATCAGCTCAATTGCTTTAATGCTGTTTCCAACTTTTGAAGCATTTCATCAATCTCTTCTTTTTTGCATGTGCCTACACTAAGCCTGTACCATGGCGAAGTTTTAGATGCGCCAAAAGCATAAAATGGCACTACAGCTAAACTGGCGTGTTGCAGTAGATAAGAAGTCACATCAGCCTGCGTTTGCAACACTTGCCCATCGCTTGTTTTTTTGCCGGTTAAATCCACTTTTATGGTGAGATAAATGGCCGCTTCCGGTGCTACGGCGTCTACATTATAACCTTGAGTTTTTAGTTGTATAAAACCTTCGTAAATGCGACGAAGTCTTTCTTCCAGTTCGGCTTTAAAATGTTTTAGATAAGCATCAATCGCTTCTTTATTGCCCAAGAATTTTGTCAGTGCTTTTTGCTCGGCCATAGGCGCCCATGCACCCACATGCGAAAGAATGGCTTTCATTTTATTGAGGATAAAAGCCGGGCCCATGCTCCAGCCTACTCTTACACCAGTTGAAGCAAATACTTTACTGATAGCATCAATATACACAGTGTAGTTGCGCATTTCGGGGTTGAGAGAAACAGGATCGTAATGTTGAATATTATTGTAGGTTAAATGCCAATACATTTGGTCGAACATGACATACAACTTCTTTTCATTTTCACCTCTTCTTTTATTTTCTTCAACAACCATATCGCAAATGGCTTGTAACTCTTCCTTTTTAAAAGTGGTGCCGGTTGGATTTTGAGGAGAGCACAAAGCAATAAAAACAGCTTCTTTAATGTGCGGTTTTAAATCCTCTGCCGTAGGCATAAAATTGTTTTCCGCTTTTGCCTCCACCACTACATGCTCGCCTTCTACAAAATGCACGTAGTGATTATTGTTCCAGGAAGGAACTGCATAAATGACTTTATCGCCTTTATCGCAAATGGCACGAAACAACGCATAAATAAGTGGACGGCCGCCGGAAGCGATCAAAATTTCATCTGTGTTGTAGTCCAGCCCCTGATATGTTTTAGCGAAGCGACTCACTGCCTGGCGCAATTCCAAACTTCCTTCGCCCGGGGGATAATTAGTAAAACGGTTGCGGTAAGCTTCTACAATCTCATCTTCCAATTGTTTGGGAATGGGAAATATCTGCGGATCAAAATCGCCAACGGTAAAATTGTAAATGTGTTCGCCTTTACGGATGCGTTCTCTTATTTCGCCTCCCAGTTTTACTATTTCAGAACCGATCAAAGTTTCGGAGAGATGTGAAAGTTTCATGAGCCAATACCAGTTTGGGCAAAAGTAACGGGAATGTGGTAGACGAAGGCCATAATTGTGTTAGGATTATATAGTAGGTTTTATAAATTAGATGCAGATCTTTTACTCAAACTTCGGAGAGTTTATAGAATAAAAATGCTTACAAGCATTGCAGGCACTACCTTAAGAGGATACAATTGCAAAGTTCAATTGAAGCGTAAACAAAAAGCATCCACCATAAGGCAGATGCTTTTTGTTTACTGATGCAAAAAATTATTGAATACTGATCGGGTCGCATTCTTTGCGATCAACTTCAATACCTGCTTTGGTAAGCGTCACACTCCATCCACCAGTAAGTTCTATTGGCCCTGAGCCTGAATAAGCTTTAGTAAACTTAACGGTATAGGTTCTTTCGTTGGTTGGTAGCAGAGAGCCGTCTGAAGATTTTTCAACCCATCTCTGAATCCAGTTTTTTGAGCCACCGGGAACCCAGGTATCGTAAACTACCTGTCCGCCACTTGCGGGCGTGGCTTCTACAATTGAAGTAGCATTGGTCAACCCACCCTGGAGTTTTAACTGATCAAATTCGGCGCCGCAGGTGGTAACTTTATACACCACTGTAAATTGATATAAATTTCCACCGGCTGGTTGTGTGTTGGTTAATTCTCTCGTTAAGCTTAAGCCTGCACAAGCTGCATGTACATTCAAATAAAAAACACCCGAAAAGCCTCCGTCATAAGCAGAGCAATTTGGGCCAGATGATATGTAATGCAATTTGAACTGGTATGCATTATCGCCTACAATAGCTGGCTTAAACGTATAGCTCACCGTATTGTCAGTACCGGCAATCACTTTCTCTTGCCCTACATTATCCCACGTGTTTCCATCGGTTGACATCATGAGTTGCCATTTGCCGCAATCGGGAGCGGTTTCTCCAGGTGCAGGTGCAAATGACCCGGTCACTGTTACATCCTGGCCTTCAGTAGCAGGATCAGGATTGAAGGTAACTGTCATCTTGGGAACAGTCTTCAAACTGTTTTCGTTAGTGGCAGGTCCGCTGCCTTTGCCTTGCCCGAGAATAGATTCTCTTGCGCTTAATGTGCTTTGATCGGTACTTTGAGAAGATAACTGAGAACTGTCTTTGGTGCAGGAACTAAAAAGACAGAGTGCTGCGAAAGCAATGCTGCTTAGGCTTAAAGTTTTCATTTTGGGGTCCGTTTACAGATTATAAAATAATGATTAACGGATTTCCAAAGGATGGGCAGATTCTGTTGGCAAAAAGAATGATCAGTTTTGATTATTCATTCATAGG
>JBQCHB010000049.1:0-3510 GCA_051955075.1 Flavisolibacter sp. | reverse complement strand
ATTGAAAGCTGATTTGATCATGGCTTCCGGTGGAAAGAAAGAAAATTCCGCATACTCGCCTTTGTTAAATGCTTTTGTTGACAACTCGTTGATGAAAGTGTTGAAGCCTTCATCCATCCATGCATACTTGCGTTCGTTGCTTCCCACGATCATCGGGAACCATGTATGTCCAAACTCGTGGTCAGTTACGCCCCATAAATCGCCACCACTATCAGAATAGCTGCAGAAAACAATGCCGGGATATTCCATGCCGCCGACAATACCAGCTACGTTTGTGGCCACAGGATAAGGAAATTCAAACCATTTATTAGAGTAATGTTCCAAAGAAGCTTTCACCATTTCAGTGCTGCGCTGCCAGCCGTCTTTTTTAATGCTTTCGACAGGATAAGCACTCATGGCCAAAGATTTTTTTCCGCTGGGCAAATTGATGCGTGCTGCGTCCCAAACAAAAGCTTTCGATGCTGCCCAGGCTACGTCGCGTGTATTTTGAATTTTAAACTTCCAGGTAAGATTACCACCCGATGGCCTTGATCTTGGATCTTTAATTTCATCGGCGCTGCGCAGCATTACCGTTTTATCGCTGTTTCTTGCATTGTCTAATCTTGAAATTTGTGTTGGCGTCAACACCTCTTTTTCATTTTGCAATTCACCTGAACCAACAACAATTAAATTGGCTGGTGCGGTAACGCTGTATTCAATATCGCCGTACTCTAAATAAAATTCTCCGGCGCCCAGATAAGGCAATGTGTTCCAGCCCTGGATATCATCGTAGACGGCCATGCGTGGAAACCATTGCGCCACTTCGTAAATCCACCCGTTTTTTGTATTCAGTCTTCCCATGCGGTCGGTGCCATATTCAGGAATGGTGAACTCGTAATTGATGTTCATCTTCACTTTATTGCCCGATGCTTTCAACGGTTGTTGCAACCAAACCTGCATACGTGTATCGGTAACCGTGTATTCAGGCGTATATTTTTTACCATCGGCGTCAATGAAAATAGCTTTTACCACATCGCCCTGTGTAAAATTTTCATTGGCCCATCGGCCGCCGGTTTGGGTAGTTGTGGCTGAGCCTCTTGAACTTTCTGTATAAATATTCTGATCCATTTGCAGCCACACAAACTTCATGTTATCGGGGCTGTTATTGGTGTATGTAATTTCTACGCTTCCCGTTACTTTATGCGATGCAGTATCTAATGTGCAATTGATCTTATAGTCTGCACGGTTTTGCCAATATTTAGGGCCAGGCTCGCCGCTTGCACTCCTGAATTCATTGGCAGCGACAGGATAAAATTGCGGATCAAACAATTTTTTGTGATCATACTTCGATTGAGAAAAACCAATCATTAACAGGCAATTTGCCAGAACTAACAAGCAAAGTTTTTTCATATTGTCAAAAATGTGGTGTGTAATTTAGTTTTTTATTCACTATCAAAAAGGATGTGATTGATGTGTGGCAACTTGTTTTAGCAGATAATGATGTTAAAGTCGGAAAAACAGTTGTGTTTAAGTTGAGGTTACTGATTAGTAAACAATAATGCCTGAACCTTATTCAACTTTATTTTTACACAAATGTGCAGCAATGTAAAAGATTTTTTCTCTGTCTTTGTCTTAAACATTATGCAAACATTTCTTCGGCCTTGTTTACACTTTCCGGCTTGCCTACATCCATCAATTTACTTTCACTATGATCGTAGCTTGCAATTTTATTATCGTGTGCCAATGAAAGGTACAGGTCAATCAAAGAAAATTTTCCGTTCAGGCACGTGAGGTCGAAAACAGCAGGCTCAAAAATGGCCATACCACTATAGGCTTTTTCAAAATATTCTTTTTCTTGTATTGCAATTTTTTCTTCACCCGTTGCCGTATTGCGCCAGCCGCACAGCCTGTTGTATTTATTGAACAGCAAGTAGCGGGAGGTCTTACGATTGGTAGTCGCCAGCGTGATCAAAGCATTCTGTTCCTGGTGTGAGATCAGGAAATCTTTCAAATTAGCATCGGTAAGAATGTCTACGTTCAGTGTAAACAAGGTTTCGCGATATAATAAATGCTTTGCTTTTAATAAGCCGCCTCCGGTTTCCAACACTTCATCACTTTCATCGCTTATGGTTATGGTGCTGCCCCAGCCATTGGCTTTTTCAATGGCATCAACAATCTGGTCGGCAAAATGGTGCACATTTACCACCACATCCGTTATATCATATTTCTGCAAATACTCAATATTGCGCTGTAATAGCGACTTGCCATTAACAACGGCTAAGGCTTTGGGATGTTTATCTGTCCATGGCTTAAAGCGGGTACCTAATCCTGCCGCAAAGATCATTGCCTTCATTACGCCTCCTTCTTTTCTATTTTGTTGATCCAATTTTTTAATTCCTGTTCCCGGTGGCACAGTTCTATTTTCACGCCATACTTATTTTTCAAATGTCTTGCCAGCGCATCAGCCGAATAAACACTTCTATGCTGGCCGCCTGTGCAACCAAAATTGACGCTGAGGCTGCTGAAACCTCTTTTAATGTATTCTTCAACCGAAAGGTCAACAATGTCAAACACACTGTTCAAAAAATCGTGCATGCGTGTCTGGCGTTCCAGGTATTCCATCACAGGTTTATCCCTGCCATGAATTTCCTTGTAAATATCATGCCTGCCAGGATTGTCAATTCCCCTGCAATCAAATACAAAACCTCCACCATTGCCACTATTGTCTTCTGGGATTCCTTTTTTATAAGAGAAGCTGCAAATTTTTACTACCAACGGCGTTTCTTCATTAGCCTGCACCGGGGTAAAACGCTGGATAACTTCTTCCTCTATGCAAATGGCTAATACTTTTTTAAACTCGGGCACTACTATGCCAAGGCTGTGATTTTCTACAAACCAGCGAAGGTTATTTAAAGCTTGTGGTATGCTGGTAAGGAACTGTGCTTTTCTTTCAAACAACCCCCGAAAACCATAGGCACCCAATACCTGCAGCAAACGGATCAGCACATAACCGTTGTACTGGCTTCGAAAAACATCACGGTCAATAGAAGTACCGATAATGCTTTCAAAAGAGTTCATGTAATCTTCCAGCAAATTATTTTTCCATTCATCCGGCAGGTTGGCACGGGCCTGCCAAATCATGCTGGCTACATCGTATTGCGGCGCACCTTTCATGCCACCCTGGTAATCTATAAAGTGAACGCTTTCGTCTTCTTTTACCATGATGTTCCGGCTTTGAAAATCGCGGAACATGAAATATTTGTATTCGGTGTGGGTAAGATAATTGCTCAACGCTTCAAAATCGTCAATCAACTTTTGCTTGTCGTAAGGCTTGCGCAACGCATCTAAAAAGTAGTATTTGAAATAAAGTAAGTCAGCCATAATGGCCTGCTTGCCAAACTCCTTATTTGTAAGGCATTTTTGATAGTCAAGGTCTTTATCACCAAAAACCTGTAGCCTTGCCAGTTGGTGCAAGCTCTCCCTAAACAGATTGTACACTTCGCCGCTAAAGTTCTTTTTCTCCAGTATATT
>JBQCHB010000048.1:0-6457 GCA_051955075.1 Flavisolibacter sp. | reverse complement strand
CTGGACGTATAATATTGCCACAGAAAAATACTCCAAACTAACCAGTTTCCAGGGGAACGACTTGCAGCCGGTTTGGGGCGAGGGCGATAACTATTTTTACCTTAGCGAACAAAATGATGACAACCTCAACGTATACCAGGGGTCGATAACCGATACAAGCCGGCGTACGCAATTAACGCATTTTAAAAGAAACCCCGTGAGGGACCTGAGCCGCTCAGGCAACGGCATTCTTTGCTTTGCTTATGCCGGAGATATTTACACGCTTAAGGAAGGCGGGCAGCCAGAAAAAGTAAGCATCACACTCCAGGCGGATTTTGCCCAACAGGCTTCCGAAACACTCCCTGTGACTAATGAAGATATCAGTGAAATGGCACTATCGCCCGATGGCATGGAAGTGGCTTTTGTTTATCGCGGCGATATTTTTGTTTCTTCTGCTGATGGCAATACCACGAAGCGGCTGACCAATACGCCTTACCAGGAGCGGATGATAGAATTCAGCCCGGATGGACGTTCTATCATTTTCTCCGTAGAAAAAGACAGCTCCTCGTGGGATATTAACAAGCTGGAGATTTCTAATAAAAACGAACTCTATTTTTATACCGCAACCGTTGTTACTAACACCCCGGTGATTGCCACACCCAAAGACGAATTTCAGCCGCATTATTCGCCGGATGGCAAAAAAATCGCTTATCTGGAAGAACGCAATATTTTAAAGGTGTATGACCCGGAAACTAAAAAAACAGTTACGGTGATTCCAGAAGGTGTCAATTATTCTTATGCCGATGGCGATGAATATTTTAACTGGTCGCCCGACAGCAAATGGATATTAGCAAATTCCTCTGAAGGTACTTTTAACCGCGCCGAAATAGACCTGGTGAAAGCGGACGGCACCGGCAAGCGAAAAAATCTTACTGAAAGCGGATTTGATGATGTAATGCCCAAGTGGGGAGCGGACGGGAAAATGATGGCATGGATATCCAGCAGGGAAGGAATGAGCAATCCCAGCCGTGGCGGCCAGGGAGATGTGTATGCCATGTTTTTTGATAAGAAAGCGTTTGATCGTTTCAATCTCAGCGAAGACGATTTTAAGCTTTTAAAAAAAGAAGAGAAAAAAGACAGCATTAACAAGGAAACTCAATCGCCTGAAAAGAAAGCGGTAAAAACCAAAGAAGTCAAACCAGTAGAATTAGACCTGAACGACCTTGATACCCGCACAAAAAGATTAACCATCAACTCATCTATGCTCAGTGATTTTATTCTCTCGAAAGATGGGGAAAAATTGTATTACCTGGCAAAATATGAAAATGAATACAACCTGTGGCAAACTGAATTGCGCAGTCACGACACCAAAGTGATAGCGCATCTCAAAGCAACAGAAGGCGGCTCGCTTGCCATAGACACTTCCGGGAAAACCATTTTTGTATTGGCAGGTGGCAAAATCAGTTCGGTAGATATTGCAGATGAAAATGATAAAAATAAAAAGGATACCGATGACAATGTAAAACTTTTGCCGATCAAAGCGAGCTTTAACCTCGATGCCGAAGGCGAACGGCAATATCTTTTTGAACACACCTGGCGACAGGTAACTAAAAAACTGTTTGACCCAAAATTTCAGGGAGTTGACTGGAAATATTATCATGATTTTTACCAACAGTTTCTTCCTTATGTAAATAATAATCATGATTTCAGGTATTTGCTCAGTGAAATGTTAGGCGAATTAAATGTGTCGCATACCGGCGCGAGGTATTATCCCAAGAAAGATAATGCGGATGAAACTGCTTCACTCGGAATGCTTTACAACGTTAAGAAAGGAGGTGACGGACTTATAGTCGAAGAAATATTAACAGGTGGCCCGATGGACAACAGCAAAACAAAAGTAAAGCCGGGCGATATTCTGGAGAAGATAAACGGAACAGCCATCACCGCTGATTTCGACTGGGCCAGCTTATTAAATCATGCGGAAAAAGTATTTACCCGGCTCACTTTCTCTGACCCTTCTTCCTCTAAAAAATGGGATGAAGTGATTAAGCCTGTTTCGGTAACCGAAGAGCAAACATTAATGTATAACCGCTGGGTAAAAACGATGCAAAAAATGACCGACAGCCTTTCGGGTGGACAAGTGGGATATGTGCATGTAAAAGCAATGAACGATCCCAGCTTCAGAACAGTGATCAGCAAAGTATTGGGAAAAAACTTTGATAAAAAAGCGCTCATTGTGGATACCCGCTTCAATGGCGGCGGATGGCTTCATGATAACCTGGTTACTTTCCTTGGCGGAAAATTATATATGCAGTTTGCACCCCAGGGGAATATAGTTCCCGGAGGCGAATCCATGGATAAATGGACCAAACCCAGTTGCGTGGTGATGAGCGAATCGAATTATTCGGATGCTTTCATGTTTCCATACATCTATAAGGAATTGGGAATTGGTAAATTGATCGGCATGCCGGTGCCGGGAACCGGAACTGCCGTTTGGTGGGAAAAACAGATCGATCCAACCATTGTATTTGGTATTCCGATGATTGCCACCAAAGGGGTTAATGAAGATAATTTTACGGAAAACCACCAATTGGAGCCGGATATAAAAGTGGAAAATCCTTACAATAAAGTCTTAAATGGCCAGGATCCGCAGATAGAAGCAGCCGTTAAAGAAATGCTCAAAACAGTAAGCAAATAGTCGCTAAGTTTACAGTAAACAAATAAATTGGGCCGTTTTTATTTTTAAAAACAACGGTCTTCGTTATTCGTTTTTTGCAAAAAAAATCACAGATTTGCAGTGGCAGGTAGTTATCCCCCTTCAGAAGCCCTTGCAAACGCTTCCAGCTTTTTTACCTGTAAGGCCATGTGATGCTTAACGGTTTTTTCATAATCGGTTTCTTTCTCATTTACCTTGCTGATCAATACCAGCATCTCTAACCCGAACAGGAAAAAGAACCAAAGCAACCAAACGAGCAGAGCCACGTTCGAGCGGGTGATAAGGCGATACATCACTTCGAGTTCATCCAAAAAACCCACCTTCGAACTGATCTCTTTTTCAACAGCCGGCCTGATATTTAGAAGGGCTGAATCTTTGGATAATTTTTGCACCCGCAGTTCGCTGATGGTTTTTTCGAGCGGCGCGATCATTCCAATTTGTGGATTTGGTATGTTGGAAGATACAGTTACCATTTGTGGCGCAGATCGCTCCGTAACAATCGGCTTGCCGGTCACCGAATCAATGATGGTTCGTTTCTCTGACCTGACTGCTGATTGGGTAGAAAAAAGTTTAGTGGTTGGATGATCTTCTACATCTTTGATCAACGCAAGCCTTTCTTCTTCTTTTTTATTGATCGCCGAATCGAGCGAAGCGATTTGGTTGCGAAGTTCTTCCGTTTTTGGCGGCAACGCTTTTTTCACTCTTTCTTCAATGGAATTAATTTTTTCCAAATCGATATCTTCTTTAAAAATGATCTGATCGATAATGATAGCGCCGATGATGGCCATCGTGCATGCGATGATCCCTCTTGCCAGGTAAAGCCAGAAGGTAGGATTGATCGATAGTATTATTTGCCTTTCTATTTGAACGATAATAAGAACCAATATAATTGCTCCTGCAATAGAGCCCAATTGGCCACCGTGTAAATACCGGTGGGTAAAGACATATCCAATGAAGGCCCATAATATACATACGATCAACATTGCAGAAGTATACCGTTTCACTGTTTTAGCAGCTACTTCGCTGGAGTTTCTCACGATATTATAATTGTAACCTGTCAAAAAACATCCAAAGCGGATCCACCAATTTTTCATATGGCTGTTTTTAAAAGTTTCTGTTCATAATGGAATGATGGGAAATCGCTGCGAGGCCATTGCGGAAGCCGCGTGTGTAGCTTAATACAATTCCCTGCGCCGCTCCCCTGCTTTCGTTTGCTTCCTGTTCTATTTCCAGCACCTGGCGGACGTGGCTTTCCGCAGTTTCTTTTTTTGCATTCAATTCTTCTACCGTATCCACCATGCCACTCCGGGTGCGGCTCGTGATGTGAAAATTTATTTCCCTTATAAAATCTTCATAAAAGGTTTTTACTTTCCTGATCGTTCGTTGCAATTCATTTTTTAGTGCAGCAATATTTTGTTCAAGGTGGGTATTATCCGGATTTATTAGCGCATCATCATACCCTTTCTTTTCATAATTCTTTTCAAGAAATTGAAAAAGCAGGCTGATTCCCTGCTGCGACGTGGCAGTATTGTGGTTTGGAGCAGATGCGCCGTTTAATAGTTTGTCTTTTTCAAAAAAAACATCTTGCGGGCTTTCAGCAGGTTTTTGAGGGGCAGCATCTATACGATCCATGTGATTGGCACTCCCATTTCTCCGGTTGAAAAAATTAAATAAGGCCATGGGTTGTTAATTTAATGGTTATCGGTGGTATGATTAAGATAAGAGTCGAAACTACTGCAATGCATATTCTCTAAATGCAATTTTAAAAATAACATTTATAAATCATGCAATGGGCAATGTCGGATACATATTCTCTATCTTTTAACATCGAAAGTTGAAGAGTGAATGCAGACAAAAGTTAAGTCATAAGTTTCAAAATGCCAGTTAACAATAAACGGGCAGGCTTCAATGAATAGCAGGAAGGCGAGAAAAATCAAAAATTTTTAAACATCTGTATGCTTAACGGGTGCCCTTGCATGATAAAATTCATTATAACCTCTTTTACGACACCTGCTATTTATTGTGCGCAATAAACAAAGGCATGTTCAGCTCTTTCATTAATAAATCTGCCATACTCATCTTAAACCAGCGCGATAAGTCGCTTCGCTGGTAAGCACCCAGCACCACTACTTCGTGTTCCGTATGATTCCGCAAGTAATGGCTGATCTCAATTTCTGCATCGCCCTTGGCAACCGTAAATATCGCTTTCGGAAAATGGCGTTTTATAAATTCTCTCATCAGTTTATTGTTGGGCAAATGAAGATTTTGCTTTTTTTGTTCTTTTACTGTGAGTACTTCAACAGGCAAATGCTGCGGATTGCCCAGCACATAGCTGAACATTTTTATGGCATGTAAAGAAGCCGGCGCGCCATCGTAAAGCAAAATAATTTTGCTAATCGGTTTAAATGAAGACGGAACTACCAGCACAGGGCATTGCACATCAACCAGCAATTCTTTAATAAAACGCGTAGGAAGCGTTTCCTTGTATTTGGTGAATGTTTCTGATTCGTTGATAATAATGAGATCGGCAAACATGCTTTCACGCTTTAGCTCCTGAATGGCAATGTCTTTATCTTTATGTACTGAAAAACGAATGCCTGCCTTTTCGCAAACTTTCTCAAATTCCAAAGCGGCTTCTTCTCTTTTTTCTGTATCCTTTGCATCTAATTGCTTCAGTACTTCTTCATAATTTTTATAGGTGGTCATTACCTGGTAAGCGCTGTAGCTGTGATAAATAAATTCATTCAGAAAAACGCCAACCAGGTGAGCGCCTGTCAATTTTGTAAGCTGAATGGCATATTCCATTGTGCTTTCAGACATTTTATATCCATCAAACACGGCCAGGAATTTTTTCATAATAAAAAGTTTAAGCGTAAATGAAGACTGGTTTAATCTCACCGCTAAAGACATATTCTTTTAGCTGAGACAGAAATGATCAAATCTATCAGTGAAATGCCGTGTAGTAAATGATCTTCATCATTTGCATCGATGATATCAACTAGCCCTTCTTTTGTAGCGCATTTCAGATCTTTTTAGCATAAGTTCCCCTGACCAATCTCATCGTTTACATTGACTACCGTTACTTCCCGAGGAATATGCCCGGTATATTTTTGCAACACAAACTCTATTTCTTAACAACACAAATAATAAGTTATGAACACACAATCATTATCAAAAAGAATTGAAAGAACGCCATCTCTTTTTGAGGATTTTCTTAACAAGCCAATATTCGATCTGTTCGACGGTGGCTTTTCACCAAGGCTGAAAAATGTACCCGCCGTAAACATCAGCGAAAGAAAAGATGATTACCTGGTTTCCATGGCTGCACCGGGGCTAAAAAAAGAAGATTTCAAAATTGCTGTTGAAGGCAATTTGCTAACCATCAGCAGTGAAAAAGAAAAGGAAAGCGAAGAAAAAGACGAAACGTACACCCGGCAGGAATACAGCTATTCTTCTTTTGAGCGCAGCTTTAGCCTTCCTGATGAAGTGAATAAAGATAAAATTGACGCGCATTACAAAGACGGCGTTTTGGAACTTGTTTTACCTAAAAAAGAAGAAGCGAAAAAGATGGCAGTAAGCAAACAAATTGAAGTTAAATAGGTTTTTAAAGGTTCTGACGGTGTAAAATGCCCCAACATTTATGCTGGGGTATTTTAATAAAGTCTGGCGCGCAGCAGTTGCTCGTTTCAAAATGGTTGTTGTTCCTGAAAGCGCGCCTTTAAAAAACTCCGGTTCCACCTTTTTAAACCTCAATGATTTTCA
>JBQCHB010000047.1:0-7999 GCA_051955075.1 Flavisolibacter sp. | reverse complement strand
TGAGGCCGTGGTGGTGGCGACAGAATCCAGAACATCCTCGCCGGTACGTATCCCACGCAATAGCGACACACTTGAACATCCGCACATAAAAAATCTCTATCCCTGCGGCGAAGGCGCCGGTTATGCCGGCGGCATTGTCAGCGCTGCTATGGATGGAGAAAAAATAGCGGACCGCATCGCTTTAAGCATAGCATCGGTTTAAATGATAATCATAGATTTTATTGAACAAACAGAGGCTCAATAAACCCGGTTATAAAAATTATCTGCAACTTCCGGCCATTCAACCTGTCAGGTTTACATTTGAATAATGAATACCCAGGAACTATACGAAAGATACAAAACCAAAATGCACCGCATTGCTGATATAAGAAATGCCAATGCAGTATTACAGTGGGACCAGGAAACTTATTTGCCACCAAAAGGCGCAGCATTTCGCGGACAGCAAATCAGCACCTTGTCTGAAATAAGTCACAAATTGTTTAGTGAAGAAGCGTTGGGAAACGATTTGCAAGAACTTTTATCAAAAGACGATTTGTCCGCAGAAGAAAAAAGAAACGTTGAACTAACCTTTGAAGATTATACCAAAAATAAAAAATATACTTCCGCATTTGTCCGTGCACTTTCCGATCAAACCAATAAAGCGTTTCATGCATGGATTGAATCAAGAAAGCAAAATGTCTTTGCTGTTTACGAGCCTGAGTTGGATCAATTAATTCAACTAAAAAAAGAAGAAGCACAAATCCTTGGCTACGGGCAGCATCCTTATAATGGGCTATTAAATGAGTTTGAAAAAGGATGTACTGTAAGCTTACTCGATAAAACCTTTTCTGACCTCCTCCCAAAGCTGAAAGAACTGCTCCGGAGAATTGCCTCGCAACCGCAGGTGGACGATTCTTTTTTACAACAAAACTTTTCTAAAAAGGAACAATGGGACTGGGGTATGCACGTCATTAAACAATTGCAATTTGATTTTGAAGCCGGAAGACAGGACATAAGCGAACATCCTTTCAGCATTAGTTTTAATAAAAATGATGTAAGAATAACGACCCGCATTGATGAAAAAGATTTTTCGAACATGACATGGAGTTGTATTCACGAAACAGGCCACGCATTGTATGAACAGGGATTGCCGCAGGAACAATATGGCCTGCCGCTAGGCGAAGCATGTTCCTACAGCATTCACGAATCACAATCGCGTTTGTGGGAAAATAATGTAGGCAGAAGCAAAATTTTTTGGCAACACTATTATCCGCAACTTCAAAAACATTTCCCGGATCAATTTAAAGAAATAAGCCTTGAGCAGTTTTACAAAGGCATCAACAAAGTACAGCCTTCACTCATTCGCACAGAAGCCGACGAAATTACTTACCACTTTCATGTGTATATAAGATACGAATTAGAGAAACGGCTGATTGAAGGATCATTGTCTGCTAAAGACATTCCGGCCTTTTGGAACGAACAATACAAAAGCTTAATGAATGTGGAAGTGCCTAATGACAAAAAAGGTTGTTTGCAGGATGTGCATTGGAGCCATGGAAGCTTTGGCTATTTTCCTACCTACAGCCTGGGGAGCTTTTATGCTGCGCAATTTTTTAAAACTGCTGAAGTACAATTAAAAGATTTAGGCAATGAAATAGCAAAGGGAAATACTGCTAATCTTTTACAATGGCTCAGAACAAATATTCATAACAAAGGACGATTTTATACCAGTGAAGAACTGTGTAAAACCGTTACCGGCCAAACACTTGATGTAACTTATTTTATAGATTACCTATTGGATAAATACACATCAATTTATACCTTGTAAGCAAATGCCGTTATGAGGAAAATCTTTACCCTGCTGTTCCTCTTCTTTTTGTGTAGCTGCAACAAGGAAGAGATGGCGAAAAATGCTGTCATCAATGCCATGACAAGCGGACAATGGAAGGTGGTCAGCTTTAAAGATGGCGCTACAGACGTCACCACCGATTTTGCTCCCTACAAATTTCAATTCAAAGAAAATTTGACAGTTGATGCTATTAACAATGCTTCTGTAGAAAAAACCGGAACATGGACCGCAGATGCCAATGCAAAAACCATTACGTCTACATTTGAGAATGCCAATGCCCCGCTTATTTTATTGAACGGTACATGGAAGATCACTGACAACAGCTGGACGTTTGTGGTGGCCACACAAACCGTGAATGGAAAGCTCAGAAGTTTGCGTTTGGAAAAACAATAAAGTCAAAATATCCGTATTATATTTAGTGGTAAGCTGAAGAGGAATAATTTTTGCTCTTGATCCACGTTACCTTAAGAAAATAATTAAAGCCTTAATGTGAGAAACTTGATACGGAAAACGACCATTGTAATTATGCTGCTTTTTGCAGCGGTTTATGCGCATGCTCAAGGTCTCACTGCAAATTTTACCGCTAATACCACTTCCGGCTGTTCACCTTTGATCGTTAATTTTAATGATCTGTCTACCGGCAACATTACAAGCTGGTTTTGGGATTTTGGGAACGGCGCTACCTCTACGCTTAAAAATCCATCAACTACTTATTTCAATGAAGGCGTTTATGATGTAAAACTGACGGTGACTAACGCCCAGGGCTCCAACACATTGACCCGGCAGGCATTTATCACTATTTATGGAAAGCCCGGTGCGGCATTCATGGTTAGCGATAGCAATGGCTGCTTTCCTGTACGGTCACAGTTTACAGATCTATCTACTGCCAGCATAGGAACCACGAACAATACCTGGTTTTGGGATTTTGGCGATGGCACGCAATCAACCGAGCAAAACCCTCTACATGTTTATACAGCAAGCGGCAACAACACAGTTACATTAAAAATTACGAATGATAAAGGCTGTTATAGTGTACTGACCAGGTCGTCTTATATACGTGTGAGTGCAGGTGTTACGTCTAAGTTTACCAATACACAGGCCCTTACCTGCAAACCTCCTTTTTCAATAAACTTCAACGCCAGTTCAACTGGGTCGGGAAATTTAAGCTACTTATGGGATTTTGGAGACGGCACTACCGCTACCACTAAAACATCTTCTCACGTATATAATACAACAGGCAACTACACCGTTAGCCTTACAACAACAAGCAGTAATGGTTGCTCCGATACGCTTGTCAAAACAAGCCTCATTAATACACAGGATATTAATACATCATTTACCGTTCCGGACCAGATTTGTATTAATGTGCCATTAAGTTTTTTAAATACTTCTACGCCGAAACCCGATAGTTCTTTATGGAAATTTGGCGACGGCACCACTTCGTCTGATACCACGCCAGTAAAAACCTATGCAACCGCCGGTACTTACAATGTAACCTTATACAATACTTATTCTTATTGTAAAGACTCGGTAAAAAAACCGATAACCATTGCACCTAATCCTGTGGCTAATTTTTCTCCTGATAAAACGTTTCAATGCCAGCCACCTTTTGACGTAAACTTTAAAGACCTGTCAGCGAATGCCGTATCATGGTTTTGGGACTTTGGCGATGGCACCACTTCCACGCTTCAAAACCCAACACATACTTATACCAATTTCGGAACTTACGCTGTAAAATTAATGGCAACAAATGCTTCGGGTTGTACCGACTCTTTGCAGAAGGACACTTTAATACAAATAATTAAGCCGGTTATAGATGTTCCGCTTCTTCCTGTGGCGGGATGTATACCTTTTACAATAAAGCCTGTTGCCAGCGTTGTTACAAAGGATAATGTAACTTCTTATTTATGGGATTTTGGCGACGGCGCCACTTCTAACGCAGCCACACCCACCCATATCTATAGCAGCCAGGGAACGTATACGGTTACACTCACCATAACTACCAGTACGGGATGCACAGAAGTGTACACTTTGCCGGAGGCAGTTAAGGTAGGTACGGTTCCCAATCCAAAATTCTCCGCAAAGCCTTTGGATGTATGTGCCTCGCAAAGAATTCAATTCACAGATCTTACCGATATTTCTGATGGCTGGCTTTGGGAGTTTGGTGATGGCACTACTTCAGGTTCACAAAATCCAACACATATATATTCTGATACAGGCTATTTCAACATAAAGCTTACGGCTATTAATAATGGATGTTCTGCAACAGTGGGCCAGAACAGGTATGTACATATAAAGCCTCCTGTGGCAAGGTTTACAAATCGTGCCAACTGCAACAATAAGTTGGAGTACAGTTTTATTGATCAATCTATTGGAGCAAAAACATGGTACTGGGATTTTGGCGACGGCACTACTTCAAATGCACGAAACCCAACACATACTTTTCCCGATTATGCTACGTATAGAATTACACTTACGGTAACCAATGACACCTGTTCCAGTTCTATAACCAGGTCGCTTAGGGTATTTAAGGAAAATCCTGTTTTCGAAGTTTCTGACACGGCTATATGTAAGCAAAATACCATTCAGTTTCATGCTGATGTAGCTGACACTACTCATTTCAGAAGTTATGTATGGGACTTTGGCGATGGAAATTTGTGGAGCAGTGCCGACTCCAATACCGGCGGGTATGCATATCACTATTATCCCACCACCGGTTCGTATAATGTCACACTTACGACAAGAGATATTAGCGGATGCAGAACTGTTCTTTCCAGGCGCATACGTGTCAATGGTCCAATAGCAAATTTTTCGGCTACTGATACCAGTGGGTGCCAGGGATTGACGACAACTTTCAACGACATTTCAAAAAACGACGGCGTTAATAATGTTGTCAGCAGGGCCTGGGATTTTGGTGATGGAACTATGCTTACATCCAATACAAGCTCCATCCAGCATACTTATGTCAATGCCGGTACGTATTCAACGAGGTTGACGGTAACCGACGCCTTTGGATGTACAGACACTGTTTCACGAAATAACCTGATCCATGCTACCAATCCCGTTGCTGACTTTAGTGTAGATACACTTGCCTGTCCCGGCAGTTCGCTTAGTTTTAAAAATATAAGTTCTGATACAGCGGCTGCAACCTCGTGGGATTTTGGAAATGGCGGAACCTCGAAAAACAAAGCTCCCACTTATTCATACGCCACCACCGGCAATTACAATGTTGTACTAAAAATAACGGATCAATACGGCTGCTCCGATACGGCAACAAAAGCGATTACCGTAGATAAGCCCATTGCAAGTTTTACGGTAAGTGATTCCGCAAGTTCCTGCTCTCCCTTTGAAGTGCAATTCACCAATACTTCGCATTATGTAAAATCTCAAACCTGGGATTTAGGTAATGGCAAAACCACCCGTCCCAATCCAACGAAGTTTTATGTTACGCCGGGCACCTATAAAATACAATTAGCCGTAACAAGCCCCGGCGGATGCAGAGACACTGCTTATACATCTATAACTTTGTATGATACCATCGGCTCTAAAATAACTTACCAGCCATTGAACGGCTGTAAGCCATTAAGTGTTGATCTTATAGCTTCCAGCAAAGGTCCTGTAAATTATACCTGGGATTTTGGTGATGGAATTCTTATCAATAATACTGTTGATACCCTAAATCACATTTATGATTTCTTCGGTGACTTTGTTCCAAAAATTATTCTAACCGATCCCACAGGTTGTATTATTCCGGTTGAGGGACTTGATACCATCCGGATCATCGGCACAGATGCCAAGTTTGGATTGGATCACAAGTTTTTCTGCGATAGCGGTCTTGTAACTTTTACCGACTCTACCACATTCAATGATCCCATCACCTCTTATACCTGGAATTACGGAGATGGAACTACATCCAGCCAGCAAGACCCCGGCTCGCATTATTACTCCGCTCCCGGACTTTATACAGTTTCCTTACAATTGCTAACGAAGAACAATTGTGAAGATACATTTACACTGAAAGATGCTATTAAAATCGTGCAAAGCCCACTCATTCGCATTGATGGCGATTCTGTTATTTGTGTGAACGACTTTATGAAACACTTTGGTGTTTTTGAGCGACTTGATACGTCGGCAGTACAATGGCTCTGGCAATTGCCCAATGGAAATGCACCGGCAGATCAAAATCCACAACCGCAACAATATGCTACGGCCGGAAACTTTGTGATAACCACCATTGCCACCAATAGCAGCGGATGCAAAGACACAGCCACAAAAAATATTTTAGTAAACCCATTGCCGGTAATAACAGTGCCATCGCCTGTTACCAAGCAGGCGGGATTTCCACTCGTAATTCCGGCTACGTACACATCTAACGTTATTAGCTACAACTGGATACCCGCTACAAACTTAAGTTGTGCAGATTGCCCGCAGCCTACTACAACTACTAAGTTCAATACAAAATATACTGTTGCTTTTATTGACAGCAATGGCTGCAGAAACACAGGGCAAGTACAGGTAATTGTCGTTTGCCCGAATGCCAATGTATTTGTGCCAAATACTTTTTCTCCCAATGGCAATGGCAGTAATGATGTGTTTTATGTTCGCGGACGCGGATTGGAAAGAGTGAAAAGCCTGCGCATTTTCAACCGCTGGGGCGAGGTGGTTTTTGAAAAAATGAATTTCCCTGTTAATGATCCTTTATATGGCTGGAATGGAACTTACAAAGGCAATAAACCGCATCCTGATGTATATGTTTACCAGATAGAAGTTTTTTGTGAGAACAGTGATATTATTCGTTTTGAAGGAAACGTTGCATTAATACAATAACATGAAAAGAAAGCTATACCATATTATTTTGCTCCTGCTTGCGGCTTGTGGTTCTCAGCTCACAGCTTTCTCACAAGACATTCACTTCTCACAATTTTTTGAAGCGCCGCTTTTGCGCAATCCTTCGCTTGCAGGCATTTTCACCGGCGACATACGGGTTCAGGCCGTTTACAGAGATCAATGGAACAGCATTACTACTGCGTACAAAACTTTTTCTTTAAATGCCGAATATAAAATGCCTATCGGTAAAGGATCGGATTTTATTACTACCGGATTACAAATTTTAAACGACAGGGCAGGCACAGTTTCCTGGGTGTCAACGCATGTACTCCCTGCTTTGAATTTTCATAAATCGTTGAGTGAGGAAAAGAACCGGTACTTATCTCTTGGGTTTATGGGTGGATTGGTACTGCAAAGCTTCGACCGTTCTAAAATGACAACCAACAGCCAATATGATGGCATGGGTGATGGTGAGGTTTTTTTAGATCCGAATCATAACTACTTCGACGCTGCGGTAGGCATGAGTTACAATTCTCAAATAGGCGAAAGTCCTGATAATAATTTTTTTATCGGTGCTGCTTATCACCATCTTGCCAAACCCAAAAATAGTTTTTTCACAAATGGTGCCGCAGAACTTGAACCTAAATGGGTTACATCGGCGGGTATTCGCTTTGGTGTAACACCTGCCAGCTATTTAACTATACAGGCCGATCATAGCAGGCAGGGACAGTTTCAGGAAACTATTGCAGGTGCTTTGTATGGAATTAAGATCGGCGATGATTGGGACAACCCTTTATACACCATTCATGGTGGTGCTTTCATGCGCTGGAACGATGCTTTGATACCTGTTATCAAATTAGATTACACTCCGTTTTCTGTATCATTTAGCTATGATGTTAATCTCTCTAAACTCAAAACCTCCAGCTATGGCCGCGGCGGTTTCGAATTAGGCATTTCTTATGTAGGTTTTATCAACCGGGAAATAAAAACCTTAAACTGCCCAAGGTTTTAGGATGATGAAACAATTTACTATTGGAAACCATCAGTCCTTTCTCCCCTGCTGTTTTGATAAACTCCGCAAGATTTCTGTCTCCTGTGAAATCCCACACACTTTCTTTCGGTTCGTGAAAATTCCAGAACACATAGGTTGCCACAGTATTCAATCCCATTGCTTTCAGCATACGCGAACGATGCCGCCAGTACTCAAGGGGGACATGGGCATAATGCATTTCTCCCGAATGAATCTGCAGCCGTAGCTGGAACGTATCGTATTCATCTGCTTAGTCCTTGAGCCTGTTGGTTGCACCGCATAAACCATAAACAACTAAAATCTTATTTATATTG
>JBQCHB010000046.1:0-18514 GCA_051955075.1 Flavisolibacter sp. | reverse complement strand
CCGTTGCCCGCATTGCACAATAAGCGTTTCAAAAAAAACAGTTAGATCAAAGCCGCTTCCGGAAGCGGCTTTGATCTAACTGTTTTTTTTGAAACGCTTATTGTGCAATGCGGGCAACGGCATCGCTGTACACAACTTGTCCGTCAATGCCCAGCGCCACTACTCTTACCCAGTACTGCTTTCCGCTTGTTAAACCTGTGAACAGGTTTTGGCGGATGGTACCGTGTGCTGTAGTCCATTGCATAGTTTCCGAAAACGGACCTTCTGCAATTTGATACATGTAGCCGCGTGCACCTTTCACTTTTAGAAACCTCAGCAACAGCTCTCCGGCATTTACGCCGTCGAACAACTGGAGGCCAGTGGGCTTTTCAATAGGTGGATTAGGAGAAGGCGTTTTGGCCAGCGTAAAACCCGAAGATTGCGCAATAAGCCTGTTGCCTTTTGCTGTAAATACAACATAGTCGCCCAGTTGGTGCAAAGCATCAATCAACTCCTGTGCTTTTTCATCCCTGAGGTCTCTGTCGTAACTGCCTCCTGCATCGGCATCGGTAATAGCCGTTTCCAGGTCGTTGGTAAGCGTCGTCATTGTAGCAAGTGTAGGGTCTGTAGTTGGAAAATTTACATTCCCTGACATTTGACTTATGATATAGCGACTCTCGCCCACCAGGTTTAAAGGCGTCAGCTTCTCCCATCCATTCACTATACGTATTACTGCCATAGTGTTTTGGATTTTGATGGTGAATAAATATTGTTTCTACGGTGTTGTTCCGGGCCGGCAACCTCAGTTAACTGTAAAGCAAAGTTCAAAAGCAACAAGGCTTTTTGCAAGGGTAATAGTTCGCTTTTATAAGCTGTATTTTGTGTAGTTTAAAAAATAGCTTTGGCACTATGCAGCGCTGCAGAAATACGTTTTTGCAACTGCTTTTGCGCTGCCTGCTTATGCAGCCTTTGTGCCGTGCATCTTTGCCCATACCCCTTACTACTTATTCTAAAAGCCAACTGCCGGGCACTCATTCTTTGGCAAAGGTGGATGGCGTACGCCGAACGTAGCGGCGGCAGTAAGCGGCATTTACCACAACCTTGCAATATAGAAGCGTACGGCATACAAGGCCAGGGCAATGTTATGTTTGCAACCGGTTTTTGCGACAATCCTTTGCTTGGCGGCCCGCACTGCATTTTCCTCAATACCAAGCGCCTCGGCAATAGCCCTGTTACTATATACCAGGCAAAGCTGCATAAGCACCTGTTTTTCCAAATTTGTAAACACCACCCTGTCAAATGGCTTGGTGGGGTAGCTCTCCGTTCTTTGTGCCAGCCATACCAGCCGGTTGGCCACAGCGGTGTTGTAGTGCGGCTTGCCTGCCATTACACTTTCAATGGCAAGTAGTATGGAGCCAGGCTCCTCGTGTTTCAGTAAATAGCCCAAAGCACCGGCTTCCATCATGCCGGTAATGTGGTCGTCGTGGTCCGATGCGCTAAGGCCAATCACCCGTATAAAAGGAAAACGTTTTTTGATCTCGGCGGTGGCTTCAATGCCATTTTTTACAGGCATGTTTACGTTGGTAATCACCACGTCGGGTTGTACCTGGGCCACCACCACTACCAATTGTTCTCCATCAACAGCGCTGCCTGCCAGGTGCAGGTGGGCATGGCTTTGTATAAACCGGGCAAGACCACTAAGATAAATAGGATGATCGTCGGCAATAACAATGCGAACAGGCCTTGATAAGGGCGAAGCGGGTGGTTGGACAAGCATAAGCAGATGGTTTTTCTAATATACATACTATTATTTATTTGAGAAAAAAATAAAGTGGTGTATTTATACACTTTTAAAGCTGTCATAAATCACTAAGAAACAGGGGCGGGGCGGCAGCCCTTCACTACAAAGCCGGCTGTTGAAAGCCCGGAACGGGAAGAAAATGCAAAAAACCTTTAAAGAATGCGCAAAAACCTTTAAAGAACATGGACAAGTCTTAAAGACTTTTCCATAAACCTTTAAAGAATACCGACAAGTCTTAAAGGTTTTTCCATAAACCTTTAAAGAATACGCATAAGTCTTAAAGACTTTTACAAAAACCTTTAAAGAATACGCACAAGTCTTAAAGGTTTTTCCATAAACCTTTAAAGAATATGGGCAAGTCTTAAAGACTTTTCCATAAACCTTTAAAGAATATGGGCAAGTCTTAAAGACTTTTCCATGAATCTTTAAAGAATATGGGCAAGTCTTAAAGGTTTTCCTGGAAATCTTAAAAGAAAAACCAAAAACTTCGAAGGTTTTTGATAAAAATGGTAATGTTTTATCAAGTGTGTAAGCAGTTTAATGATGGTCTGCCGCTTTTAGCATAAAGGCAAGAGGGTTAAGGCAGGTAGTGATCGTGCTTTTTGAGTGTAGCTGACAGGAGGAGGGAGGAGGGGTGTGGGGTTGGGGCCAACGTGAAGGGCTTGCTGCTGTGCTGGATTTTATAATTCTAAGCCTGGCAACCGCAGCCGATTGAAAAACCAAAGTACAAAATATATTCTGTTGCTCAATCGTGTAGTGTCAGCTGGAACTACTGCTGATAAGCGAACCAAAAGGTGATGTTGCATCGTGTCAGCCATCATAGCACAGTTCATGTTAGCGGCTGGCAAAGTCTGTTAGTATTTCAAGATTACATTATTAATTAAGTCTTCAATAAAGTCAAACGTCTTACCACGTCCAATATTTATATTTGATGGGTGTGCTGCAGAGTTTCTTGTGCCTAACTTTTCTTCAAGGATTTTTCTCACGTCATTTTATGATGTCCAGCCCGGCAACTAAAGTTAAATAGAATTACAATTGCTTGGGTTAGCCGTAATGACGGTGCGAAGCCGGTCACACTGGACTACAGATGATAAGCGAAACAATCGCTGATTGTTTATTCGTCTGCCCCGCTTTTGGCAATATTCATGTTGTGTGTTCGTGCTTGTCAATAAAGGACTTCAATCAAGTCTTCATTGTAAGTAAAGCTTGTAATAGTCCAGCCTTTCCCGTTGTTGTAAAGTGTGAAGTCAAACTTTAAATAGTACTTGTCAAACTTTAGAACGTAAAACCTTTTAGCGATGAAGTCTTTTACTTTTCTTTCTGTCACAAATTCATAAGAAAGGATTTTGCCATAGGCGGGAAAAAACTTGTCGACTTGGTCTGCAATTGTCACTTGAAGAGTGTCAATTGTCGCAGGCGACATTACAGAGTTTTGTTTTAATAGCTGTAAAGCTTCTTGAATTTTTCCGTCAGCAAAAGCCTGCATGAACTGGTCGCAAACCTTGTCTATTCTTTCTTTGTCTTTGTCGGTGCTTTGTTTGTTCTGTCCACAGGAAACTAATGCGAGTGACAGGAAAAATGCAGTCAGTAGTTTGGTCATAATAACGGGTTAGTTTGAAAGATTGTGTCGCCTTGCATGACACACAACGTTGGACGGCTTGGCGTTGTGGCGGTATTCTGTGTTCCGCCAGCATAGCAGAAAACCGCTGTTGGCTGTAGTTTTTTTTCAAATGTCTGTTGCTAAACAAACCATTCCTGATACTTCTTTCCAAAATCTGTGTTTCTATTTAATTTATTCAAGTTGCAGTCCTTGCATACAAGCTGGATATTAGTTGGGTCATTTATGCCATACAAATCAAGAGGAATTATGTGGTCGAAGTTGTTCTTTGCATCAAGATTAACAAGCTTGCTTAAGTCTGTCCAACAAAAGCAGCAACGTCCTTTATCTCGGTGATAAACAGCATTTTGCAGCCACTTTGGAATAGCTTTCCTTTTAAGGGTTCCTTTAATTGAGAGTTGAGTGTCCTTCAATTGAAGCCTATCGAAATAATTAGCAACATTTTCATTGAACTTATGCAATAGTTTTCGATTTGAAAATAGAATAAAGAATACTTCGTCACATATAGCTTCGGAAAGTCGCCTGAACTTTCCTTCGTTTCGCCTGTACCAATTTATAATTTGCCTATCTGTTGTAATGGGATAATCGAATTCATCAAATCTTATTTTCAAAAATTTTATCGGTACGTTGTAATAGTCAAATTGTTCTTCCAAAAATTCGAGTTCAACAGGGTCATCAGCCACCTGTTCAGTCATGGAAGTAAAGAAATGTTCATAGTGGCTAACAAATTGATGTTTTATAAATAAATGAAGAAGCGTCTCCTTGTGAAAAGACGAAGCCCTCTGTTGTGCGAAGGAAAGGTCTTTTTTCTTATCAAGGTTCAGTGGAACGCCAATATCAACAGCATCTTCTACATTGGAAGCAATCTTATAAACTTGATGTAATATCAGTTCTTTCAAACTTGACCCTATTCATTTTGAAATACTTACCTCATATACATTTCTCTGGTTTCCTCTTTCATCCGTTGTTGGGCTTAATCCGAGTGAGATTTTATATGAACCTTTTGTGTAGTTGTAAAAAACGGCTTTCCCGTCTACTTCACTATCAACATACTTAAATCCTTTCAAAGTAATCTGCTTTTTCAAATCGAGATATACATTTTTAAACGAGGTTTGATATGCAACAACGTTTTGCGGAGCATCATAATATTCCTTTTTATCAATAAAGTATTCCGCTTTGTTTGTCGCTGTCCGTTTGTAAGCGTAAGCTACTTTGAACTTCATTTCTGGTTTTTTATCGTTGTCCAGAAATTCAAAGCCTTTACTTGTAACGTAAGTGTCAAAATAATCAAAGTCCTTGTCCAAAAGGGTAATTATCTCATTAAGCGAAAGTTTCTGTGCGTTACAAACCTGCGTAAAAGTGGCAACGATTAAAAGCAAAAATATTTTTTTCATTAGAGGCGTCGAATTAGGTTTAAAATTACAGCCAACGTTCAAGTATTGCCGAATTGCAGGCAATAGCGTTCGGTCAGCCGAATATAGCACAAAAGATACATTAATAAACAAATGAACAGCACCTATTCGTCAGCCTGCATTTTGGCAATACCTGTGTTGTGTGCTGTTATTTCTCTTTATACAGCTTTAAAAAGTCAGCAAAGCCATGATAATTCTTGTAAATAGTTAGATACTCTTTATAAGCACTATAATAAAATTTGCATTTGTCAACCAATTCCTGTCGGTCAAGTTGAAGTTTTTTGCATACGTCCTCATACTTAGCCAAATCGTCTAAAAGTTCTTTGCATTGTTCAGTAGTTGCTGCGTCTGACCCATATAAAACACCTGCAGGAAGTTCATGTAATGTGTATTCAAAATAGTCCCTTTGTTTTCCTTCATATAAGTTTAGCAGTTCGATGTCATTGGGAGCCAATTGCAATCCCTTGATTAGAAGTGTCCAGCTTGTGAACTTATTGTCACTTGTAAGATTTTGATAATTTCCATAGTATTGAAACAATCGGATGAGTAATTTAATTGCGTCAACATTATTGTCATCTATTGCTCTTGTTAAGACCGGATAAAATACATTAAGGAAAAAAGGTTGTCGGATTGTAATGTTTTGCTGAGTCAAATAGTTTGTAATGTCAGCTATGTCTGTCATTGACAGTTGCAAATTAGCTGCTTTTACTTCCGCAATAAAGCTCTTTAGCTTTTGAGTCTTGTCTGCACGAGCAAACGTATTTGTCTCAATGTCAGTATAAGTCCTAAGTAATTTTTCCTTGTCCATATAAAGTAGTCAACATAATAGCACACAACGGACACGGCTTGGCGATGTGGCGGTATTTGAAAATCGTCAGCCAGTAACCGCTGCTAAATTTATAACTAAAAGTTCATTGTTTATTCTACTGCCCGGCGTTATTCGTCGGCTGGAACTGAAGCTGATTAGCGAACAAAAAGTTGAGAATATATTCGTCGCCCCGCCATATTGCCAAACCGCCTGTTGTATGCCGTAATTATTCGTCCATAAATTCAGTTCCAAACACAAGAGAAACTTGATACTTCTTTGTCATTGGCGATTTACCTAAGAACAAGGTAATGTCTCTAACACCTGTGTCCGCTGGATTACGTGTGGAAAATTGAGCAATGTCTCCAACATCTTTGTCTTTCTCAAATTTTTTCTTTGTCGCTTTGTCGCCGAATAACTGCTTGAGTTTGTCAAAGTATTTTGTCGCTGATACTTTGTCGCTAAATTGAACCTGCCAATTTAAATTAAGTAACTTCTTAACACTGTCTGTCTCGCCAAGCGTTACTTCAATTGTCCCCATTTCGATTTGCAAGTTAGGTAGTGGGCTTTCAGAAAAAGAAAATTTATGTCTTGAAGACCACGCTTTGTCCGACTTCATTTCCATTGCAACATTTAAATTCCATTGTCTTACGCCATTGTCGCTGTGACGAAGTTGAGGAATGGAAAGTAAAGTGTCGAAAAGTGACGCAGATTTGTTTGAAATGTCAACGCCAAAAAATAGTTCATTTACTGTCTGCGAAAAAGTCGTTGATTGAGACATAGAATGTGTCGAACTAAATAGTGTCAAAATTATGAATAGTAGACGGGTCATTTTATTATGGCATACAACGTGAAAGCATTGGCGAAGGCAGGGGATTTATTATTCGTCTTCCGATGCAAATGCTGATTAAAGATAAATTGTACATTGTTTATTCTAAAGCTGATTAGATAACGTCCGGCCGATAACTGCTGCTGATTAGCGATTTACTGCCGATTGCATTTCCGTCTGCCCTGCTTTTGCCAATGCACTGTTGGCTGTAGTTCATTTCTTCCAGTAGTTATGAATATACTTTAGGTCACCTGTTTTGCTCATTTCATATTTCCAGTTAGAACTGTCAAGAATTACATAATTGTAAGCGTAAAATTGTCTCTGTTGTCCTTTTGAAAAAACAGTCACCCGATACTGATATGCAGGAAAAATAGAAAATGCAGAGTCAAATGGTTCGTCTGGATAATAGCCACGGGTCTTGCTGTTGTTCAAGTCTTTTACAAACTTTTCAACGTCTTTGTTTGTCAGCCTTTGTGTCTCCTTAAATTCATTCGAGAATATGGTAATAGAGTCAATAGTTCTTGTGTCTAACAGAAGCTTGTTGGGTTTACGTTCTTTAATTGAATTGTCACACACATTAAATGTGAGATAAGTTTCATTGTCGGCTTGCCAAGTGAAAATACAACTGTCAGGATGAGCAGCATAGCCAAGTTGTTTTTTGTCGCCTATGTAAACTGTTATTGGATAATAGCGAGGTCCGACTGGTCCGATGCAGTCAGACTTTACGAATCGGTATTTATTGATTGTCCATTCCTGAACGTCTTTGCATTCTGTCAGTCCAGAACTGCAAGAGCCAAGAACTATTAGCAGAAAAATTAGGTGATATGTGATTGTACGGTGTCGCAATTAAATTACAGCTAACGTTGAAGCATTGCTGTCAGGTGTGGCATTGGCAGCAGTGCAGATGAATAAAGATAATCAGATACCGTGTTATTTGTCAGCCCAATAGTAGCACGTCAAGCCACACTTGCAGCAATGCACTGTTGGCTGTTCGTTTTGTTGCACTACAAGCTTTGTCCATACTTGCTGTTCTTGTCTTCTGCTTGCCATTTCTGTCCGCTCACCACCTTAAATGTTTTTGCGTCCGCACCTTGCAAAAGTTCGTCTGCGTGGTAAACAAGCTTGTCGTCCTTCACATACTCAACAAAATGGTCTGAGGTGTCAGCCGAATAAAGAACTTGAAGCTTATTCAAATTGAGACCTTCCAGCTTTTTATTCTGGTAGAAAACATTGTTCTTGTCCACGCCCCAACGGTACTCACAAAGTCTTTTAAATGTTTTAGGGTCGGCACCTTCAACAATTCTCCTGTTGCCACCGTCAGAATTGCCAAAAAAATAGTAAACCCTGTTTTTGTCTTTTGCGTATTCGGTGCTGTCCAGCCAAATAAAAGTGTTGATATCAATGATTGAACTTAACGGCTTGCGAATGGTCGTGTCTCCGGTAAAAAAGGAAATCGTGCTGTCGTAGTACACTTCAAATTGACAATTGCAAGAACTGTCTCTTGCCATTGCAAGTTTCCTCTCGCAAAGCTGTCCCGTTTTGCTGAAATAGAAGTCGTATTTAATATGCTTATAGTCTGCACTGTCTTTAGGCTCTCTTGCGTAAACTTCTGGAAATGCTGACTTCTCCTTGCGCTTTTCAGTCTGTTGATTATGGCAGGCGAAAAGTGTCAAGATAATTACAGTAGTTATGGTCGCAAGAAACGTCCTCATAAAATGACAGCCAACGAGCAGGGCTTTATGCAGGTTGGGAATTAGCACTCCGTCTGCCGATAACCGCTGCCGATTGAAAATATGTTGATGAAGTTAGGTGCAAAAGCTGATAGTTATTCGTCTGCTGGAACTGAAGCTGAGATTTGCAATTTGCTGAAGTTACAAGGTCAAGCCCAACTTGCATAAAGCCCAATGTTGTGTGTTCGGGCGTTCTTTAATTAACCTTTGTCAATTTAATACTGTCGCCCCTGAAACCAAATAAGAAATCATTTTTGATAATGAATTGCGAAGTGTCAGTTCTCAATAAACAGTAATTCTTGTTGTCTATGAACTTGCCGTCAAGAAAACCTGTTGAGCTACCTGGATTTGTACTATAAGTCATATAAAAGCTACTGTCAAGCTTTGAATGTGTCACCCGATAAACTGTGTCCATTAATTTAAAACTCCAATCTTCATATCTCAATTGTTGGTGTCGGTCAATACCCGCTATAAACAAATAGTACATAAGAATTGCAGACGGTACTGCGTTTGCAACAAAAAGTAAAGTGTATTGTCGCTTTGTCCAATAGAGTATGCAAGCAATTATAAGGTTTACTACTACAACAAATGGTACAAGCAGAACAAGTCCGATTGAAACACTTGGGTCGGGGTCGCTTTGTCTAACCCAAAGCCAAATAATAACAAAGTCAATAATTGTCAGAAGTAGAAGTCGTATCCAAAATTTCATTTGTCGGGTTGAAAATTGTCTGCTTTAAAATTGAAGCTGTCACCATAGCCTGACACACAACACTAAGATATATGCAATTGCACGCAACTCCAAAATTTCTAATTACTTGAGTGCCAGAATAAACTCATTGCGCAATATTTATTGCGCAATGCGGCAATCAGCCGTCCCAGTCAATGCCGCCCTGTTTCCATAAACTATCTTACGCCTTTGGTGTTCCCTTTGGGTCTTGTGCTGTGGCTGCACCAACAATCGAATTTAGGAAATGATTTTATTAAGGAAGGTTTTCTCTCATTGCTTTCGTTGGCGGGCTAAGCACAAACCAATGCCTCAGTGCCAACCTAAAGATCACCTTTGTATCACTCCCAGGTTCGTCGCTTTATCTTCCGGCTAAAAAAATAATTTCAATTCACCCTGTCCTTC
This sequence comes from Flavisolibacter sp., assembly GCA_051955075.1. Classification (GTDB taxonomy): domain Bacteria; phylum Bacteroidota; class Bacteroidia; order Chitinophagales; family Chitinophagaceae; genus Flavisolibacter. The sequence goes on along the minus strand of JBQCHB010000046.1, from coordinate 9,211 downwards.
CTGCCAACCAACTGCGTCTTTAACAGAAGCGGCCTGCAAAGGGTCCTTCATCAAACAACTTGCTGCATGAATATAGAAGATTTTAAAGCACTGCTTGACCGCTATCTAACGGATAGCCTTTCAATAGAAGAAAGAGCACAATTTGCCGAAGCGCTGCAGCAGCCTCACCTGAAAGCGGAACTTGAAAAGGCGCTGGAAGAAAGTTTTATGGCAGATACTTACGCTGCCGCCGAAAATCCGGCCCGCAGCAAAAGATTGCACCAACTACTTCAACAAAAACTTTCGAAACACAACGACGAAACGCAAACCGAAAAACCTCACCGTATATTTTATTTCAGCAGGTGGATAGCCGCTGCTGTATTGCTCCTTGTTATTGGCAGCGCTGCTTATTTCTTCTGGCCCAAAACAAAGAGCCAGCCCATTGCAACAAAACCAACTGAAAAAACGAACGATGTACTTCCCGGCCACGAAGGCGCTGTATTGAGTTTGTCCGACGGGACAAAGATCGTTTTAGACAATGCTAAAAACGGTGCACTGGCCCTGCAGGGAGATGTAAAGATTGTAAAGCAAAACGGGCAGATCGTTTACACCGGAAAGAACGGCGAAGTGTTGTACAACAACATCACCACCGAAAGAGGAAGAATGTGGTCGGTTACTTTATCCGATGGTACAAAAGTTTGGCTGAATGCTGAATCATCGCTTCATTATCCTTTAACCTTCACCGGCAACGAACGGTTGGTGGAAATGACCGGCGAGGCCTATTTTGAAGTAGCGCATAATGCCGCCATGCCTTTTAAAGTAAAAGTGGCTAACCAGGTAGTGGAGGTATTGGGCACACACTTCAACATCAACGCTTACACTAACGAGCCTTTGGTGCGAACAACTTTGCTGGAAGGATTGGTGCGTATCAGCAAAGGAAATTCCAAAGAGCTCATTCATCCCAATGAAGAAGCAGCTGTATCAAACAACGGTACAAACATCCAGGTCAATAAAGTAGATGCGCAGGATGCCATAGCCTGGAAGAATGGTTATTTCAGTTTTCATAATGCCGATTTAAAAACCGTGATGCGGCAGTTAAGCCGCTGGTACGATATAGAGGTGGTGTATGGCCATAACGTTCCGCATTCTGAATTTGAAGGTGCTATTGACCGTTCACTGAACCTATCGGCAGTGCTGAGAATACTGGAGAAAACAAGAGTACAGTTTAAAATAGAAGATAAAAAATTGATCATACTGCCGTAAAAGCAGCAGAATGATTACACGAATTTAATCCCGATAGCTATCGGGACGAATTACACAAATTGTCAAAAGCGTTTATCAATTCGTGTAATTCGCAATAATTCGTGTAATAAAAAAAGACTCTTGACTAAAACAGTAATAAAAATAAAATAGTTAGGCTATTCAAACAAAAACCGGAAGTGGTTGCAACACTTCCGGAAGGTTGTTGGATGGTCTGATATAAAACGTTGGCGAACGAATTATTTCTTTAACCCAAACACTAACAAAAGTATGAAAATTACGATTGGCGGGAGCCCTTGTCGAATAAGGCTTTCGCGTCAAAACTGGATTGCTATGAAATTGATTGCAGTATTCATGACAGTGGCCTTGCTGCAGGTGAATGCAAAAACGATTGCTCAAATCAGCTACAAGGCTAAAAACTCAAAACTGGAAACGGTGTTTGCGGCCATCAGGCAACAAACAGGTTACAGCTTTTTTTACAACAAAGCCGACCTGGAAAACACTAAACCCGTAACGGTTCATTTTAAAGATGTGCCGCTGCAAGCCGCACTGGATCAGTGTTTAAAAGACCAGGGCTTAACTTACATTATCGAAGGCAAAACCATTGTTATCAGCGCTAAGGAAGAAACAAATAAACCAGCGCCGGTCATTGTGTCTCCACCCGCAGCTATCGATGTAAAAGGAAGCGTAGTGAATGAAAAGGGCGAACCATTGGAAGGCGCCAGCGTACTTGTAAAAGGAACTTCAACCGGAACCAAAACAGCTGCCGACGGAAGTTTTTCCATTGCAGCACCGCCTAATGCCACGTTGGTGATTTCTTTTGTGGGTTTTGAAACAACAGAAGTACAGCTAAACAACCGCACCAATGTTTCTATTCAATTGAAACCTGTTTATACCGATGCCGCACAAGTAGTGGTGATTGGTTATGGTACGTCTAAAAAATCAAGCCTTACAACGGCTGTTTCCAGCGTTACCAATAACACCATTGAAAAACTTCCTGTTACACGTATTGAACAAGCCTTGCAAGGTAATGCTCCTGGTGTATTGGTGTTAAATCAAAATGGTCAGCCGGGAGATAAACCAATGATTCGCATTCGTGGTACGGGTACCAACAACAGTCCCGATCCTTTATTTATTGTTGATGGTTTTCCTGTGAGCAGCATTGAATATTTGAACCCTGGAGATATTGAGCGGATAGATGTTTTGAAAGATGCAGCATCGGCTGCCATTTATGGTGCAAGAGGTGCTAACGGCGTGGTATTGATTACAACTAAAACCGGTAAACGTGGTTCGGCAGCTATTAGTTACGATGGTTATTACGGCGTACAAAATACCTGGCGCAAACTGCCGGTATTAAATGCAGAACAATATGCTACATTAATGAATGAAGGCGCTAAAAATGCCAATCCTTCCAACCCGCTTCCGTATGCCGACCCTTCTAAATTGGGTGCAGGTACTAACTGGCAGGATGAATTGTTTCAGAAGAACGTGCCGGTTACCAATCACCAGGTTACAGCATCGGGTGGAAGCGATAAGGCTACTTATCTTGCTTCGTTTTCTTATTTCGATCAACAGGGTGTTATTGGCGGCCCTAATTCTGAATTCAAAAGATATACGGTTCGCTTAAATCTTGATCAGAAAGTAACAGACTATTTGCGTGTAGGTACCAACCTTAGTTATGTAAACAGCGACAGGCGTGCCATTTACGATAACGGCGACCAGGGTGGCCATATTCTTGGCAACGCTGTAAACATTGATCCCATTACACCGGTTTATGAAACAGATGAAGCCAAACTGGCTTTGTATAATGTTAATGCAGTAAGAAACGGCTTGCAGGTATATGGTATTTCTCCGCTCTCTACATTTCCTAATCCGCTTGCACAATTAGCCATCATCAATGGCAATAATAAAATAGACAAGTTGTTTGGTAATGCTTATGGCGAACTAAATATAAAAGGCGTAAAGTTCAAATCATCGTACAGTATGGACCTGACCAATGCCGGTAGCAACAGCCTGATACCAATTTATTATTTGCTGCCTACATCGGGACAAACGTTTTCAAAAGTGAGCAAGTCTGTTTCCCGCAGCAACACATGGCAGGTTGAAAACGTTTTGTCCTACAGCCACACATTCGGTAAGCATACCGTTGATGCACTGGCAGGGCAATCGGCATTAAAATACTATTACGAAGATTTGAGTGGAACAAGAAACGATCCTTCACCCATTGATCCTAACCTGGCTTTTATAGATGTAGCTACCGACATTACATCAAGCACCAATGGCGGCGGAGCCGATACGAGAACACTTGCTTCTTATTTTGGAAGACTGGGTTATAATTTCGATAATAAATATTTTGTTTCGGGTGTATTGCGCCGTGATGGTTCTTCACGTTTTGGCCGCAATAATCCCTGGGCTACATTCCCTTCTGCATCGGGAGCATGGTTGATTTCTAAAGAAAATTTTTTTACATCAAACATCGTTTCTCTTTTAAAGTTGAGAGCTTCATGGGGACAAAATGGTAATGAGAATTTAGGTAGCTCATTTCCCTGGGCTTCTACCATTGGTACTTCGGGGCAAGGTTATACGTTTTTGCAAAATGGTGTAGAATACCTGGCCAGCGGTGCTTCTTTGGGAAGGATCTCCAACACCAATTTGAAATGGGAAACTTCAGAACAAACCGATTTTGGTGTGGATGTAGATTTATGGAAAGGCAAACTTTCGCTTACTGCAGATTATTACATCAAGAAAACAAAAGACCTGTTGATTGCACCTAACGTGCCACTGATCGTTGGTTTTCCTGCTCCATTCGTAAATGGTGGCAATGTAGAGAACAAAGGCATTGAGTTAGGCATTAATTATCGTGATAAAATCACGAAAGACCTGGGTATCAATTTGTCGTTCAATATTTCGCACAACGATAATAAGGTTACACAAATCAATAACACGGCGAAAGTGGTGGCAGGTGCTGCTTACATTAATCTGGGCAGCATTACACGCATGGCCGTTGACGAACCCATTGGTTATTTCTGGGGGGTAAAAACGGCTGGCATTTTCCAAACACAGGAACAAGTAGATGCTTATACCTGGACAGATGCTTCAACAGGTACGGTTAACAAAATTCAGCCTAATGCCAAGCCAGGAGATTTAGTATTTGTTGATTTAAACAATGATGGAAAGATCAACGATAATGACAGAACCAACATTGGCGATCCTAATCCCAAATATATTGCCGGCTTCAACATCAATTTGAACTACAAAAGTTTTGATTTAAGCATCTTCAGCATAGGCATGTTTGGCCATAAGGTCTTTAATGGCAATTATCGTTTTGATAAAGCAGTATCAAATTTGCCTGCTGCGTGGTTAGATCGTTGGACACCTGATCATACCGATGGCAAGTTTCCACGGTTTGTTACAACCGATCCAAACAAAAACACTGCAACAGTGTCTGATTTCTTTTTGGAAGATGGAAGCTTTGTAAGAGTGAAAGACATTCAGTTGGGCTATACCTTGCCGCAAGCATTGATCAACAAAGCAAAGATCAATGGCCTGCGTGTTTTTGTAGCAGTTGACAATGCCTTCACCTTCACAAAATACACTGGCTTCGATCCGGAAATTGGTGCGACCAATCCATTGTCATTGGGCATTGACCGTGGTGTATATCCACAGTCGAGAACTTTCCGTTTTGGTGTAAATCTTAAATTATAAAAATCGTTTCAAAAATATTTTATGAACTCAACGAACAAAAAAATAAGCACTATAGCTTTTTTGATATTGCTGGTGACTGCAGGCTGTACCAAATCTTTTTTGGAAGTAAGCCCGCCATCGCAAATAGAAGAAACCAACTTTTTCAAAACCGAACTGCAGGCTAACCAGGCGCTGGCAGGTGTGTATCATGTGTTGCAATGGGGAAATATTAACCGCGGCCACTCGCCTTTGGTAGGATTTGCTGAGGCAGCTTCAGACGATGCGTATGCAGGCGGTGGCAGTTCAACCGATGCGGTGGGTGTAAAAGGTTTGGATAATTTTCAGGCAACAGCCGCAGCGCCGTTCAATCAGAACGATGGAACGTATGGCAGTGTATGGAGCATTTATTACCAGGGAGTAGCCAGGGCCAATGTATATCTGGCTAATATTGGGAAAGTGGAAGCCAGTGAAGATTTTAAAAACGTAACGTCGGCTGAAGCAAAATTTTTACGGGCACATTTTAATTTTGACCTGGTTCGATGGTTTGAGAACGTGCCGCTGATTACGGAACCTTTAACTGATCCGGAGAAATACAATCAGCCACAAGCCGCACCACAGGCGGTTTTAAACCAGGTGGCTAAAGACCTCGTTGAGGCAATGGTCTATCTTCCTAAAAAATCGTTGAAGGCAAACAACGCACATGCTACATACTGGTCTGCTGCTGCTTTGCTGGCCAGGGTTTATTTATACGGCAAAGGTGTGTATGGTACCGAACTTACCGCAGGCAGCACTGTTATTGATGCTGCAAAAGTGCGTTCGCTTTTAGATGAGATCATTGCGCCTTCAGCAGGCTTTGATTTAATTCCTGTTTTTTCAGATGTATGGAGAAAGCAGAATGAAATGGGTGTTGAATCGGTTTGGGAAGTATCGCATAGCAGCTTAGCTTATCAAACTGGAAGCACCAGCAATCAATACCAGGCGCAGGGCAATTACAATGTATTGTACTTTGGACCAAGAGGCGTATCGGGTTATTACACAGCAGGTTTTAGCAATGCCATACCCACCGAATCGTTGTACCAGGAATTTGAAACCACACCCATTGTTGATCCAAGAAGAGATGCCACTATTTTAATATTGAACTCAGCGGCACAGGCACAATCTTCAACCTTTATCAGGGGCTGGCAGCACACGGGATATTTCAACAACAAATACAATTCGTCTCCAGAGTATTTAACACCATCAGGATTAAGCTCTATCAACTGGGCGCAGAACAATCACGAAATTCGTTTTTCGGATGTGTTGTTAATGGCATCTGAATTAAATATCGGCATTGACCAAACCAAAGCCGATTTGTATTTGAACCGCGTAAGAAGAAGAGTGGGCCTGCCCGACAGAGTAGCAACTGTTGAAAACCTGCGCCATGAAAGAAGAGTGGAGCTAGCAGGTGAAGGTGTTCGTTATTTCGATTTGTTGCGTTATGGTTTGCCGTATGCCAAGCAAATGATTGATGCTTCGAGTTTGGTTGGACCTTATTATAATGGTGGCGGAACGTTTAACGCTGGCGTATCAACGCCGCCCAATGCGTATATCATGGATTGGGATGTTTCCAAACGTGGACATTTGCCCATTCCGCCTTCGGAAGTAACACTTTCCAATGGTGTGCTCAAGCAAAATCCGGGTTATCAATAAAAACATAATTTTAGCGAATGAGAAAAACCACATTCATTCTTTTTATGCTTTGGTTAAGTGGCTGTGCTGTATTACAAGCGCAGCCACTTGCTATTTATCCCTTTTCGTTGCAGCAATATACCTTCAATAAAAAAGCGAATGGAGGATTAATTACTTCTTTGGTATTGCCACAAGAAAAAAAATATTCAGTTCGGTTATCAGGCCCCAACGCTTCCTGGCTCTATGTAAAAGGGAATGGCATTTATATTCAACCAAAGTTTTTGCAAAAAGCAATTGCTAACAAAAGAATTGCATTCACTGTTTCATTGAGTGAACACAAAAAGCAAGTCGCACAGAAACCTTTTTTGCTCTTGTTGAATGAATTTAAAAATAACCGTGTAATTGCCCATAGAGGTGCATGGAAGCAAAAAGGTTTACCTGAAAATTCTATTGCTTCATTGAAACAGGCTGTGGCGCTGGGTTGCGAAGGTTCAGAGTTTGATGTGCACATGACTGCAGATGAAGTTATGGTAGTAAACCACGATCCTGAGTTCATGCGCATGAGCATTGAAAAAAATACCTATGCTGATTTGTTGCAGCAAAAAATGTCCAATGGCGAAACTATTCCCACGCTGGAAAGCTATTTAAAAGCGGGCATGCAACAAAGTACAACACATTTGATCCTGGAGATAAAAGCTTCAGTTATTTCTGATGAGAGGACGCTGGCACTTACAGAAAAAATTGTAAGCCTTGTACATCGTTTGCAGGCACAGGCCTGGGTAAACTATATCAGTTTCGATTATGATGCACTCAAAAAAGTGCTTTCGTTAGATCCTGCTGCAAAAACGTCGTATCTCAAAGGAGAAAAAACACCGGAGCAGTTGAAGCAGGATGGCATGTATGGCTCGGATTATCACTATTCAGTGTATCAGCAACATCCGGGCTGGATAGAAGCAACGCACCAGTTAGGCTTAACCATTAACTCCTGGACGGTGAACGATTCTATAAATATGAAATGGCTACTGGCTCATAATGCAGATTTCGTTACCACCAACGAGCCAGAAATGTTGTTCCGTCAATTAAAAGAAAGTCCAGCGCCGAACAAAAGAAAGCTGGTTTGGTTTGATGAATTTAACTATAAAGGCCTGCCTGATTCTTCTAAATGGAGTTATGAAGTTGGTGGTAACGGTTGGGGTAATAATGAAAAACAGTATTACACAAAGGATGACACGGCCAACGCTGTTGTAAGAAACGGCTCACTTTTTATAACAGTACGAAAAGATACTACACGCAATTATACATCGGCAAGACTAGTGACCAAAAACAAAGGCGACTGGAAAGATGGCCGTATTGAAGTACGTGCAAAGTTGCCTAAAGGCCGTGGTTTATGGCCTGCTATATGGATGCTTTCAACCGATTGGCAATATGGTGGCTGGCCGGCCAGCGGCGAAATCGACATCATGGAACATGTAGGCTACATGCCCGATTCTATTTTCACTTCAGTGCATACTAAAACATTCAACCACGTTATTCATACGCAAAAAACTAAAGGCTTTTTTGTAAATGAACCTTACGATAAGTTTCATGTGTACGCTATTGATTGGACAAAAGATGAAATAAAGTTTTACATGGACGATATACAACAATTTAGTTTCCAAAACACCGGCAAGGGCTTCGCAGAATGGCCGTTTGACAAACGTTTTCACTTATTGCTCAATGTTGCGGTGGGTGGTAACTGGGGCGGCAAAGAAGGTATTGACGAAACTGTTTTTCCGGCTTCAATGGAAGTAGATTATGTACGAGTGTTTCAATAACATTCTAAGGATAAAAGCGAGTTTTGGGGACAGTATGGTTTCAGTTGCACACAACAGAGTTTCATGATTTATTTTTTTTAAAGCCACAGCCCGATGAAAAAATTTTTCTTTTTAATTATTCTGATAAGTAATAACGTTTTTGCACAGCAGCATCCGGCTCTCATTCCATTACCGCAAAAGTTGGAGTGGGGAAGTGAATTTTTTCTTTTAAAAAATTGCGAAGCCATTGTAGTAAAAGAGGAGGCTTTACAAACAGCCGCAAAACGATTGCAGGAAAGTTTAAAACAAAAAGGTCACGTTGTAAAACTTAGCAATGCTATAAGTGCAAAAGAAAAGTGCATCGAATTAACTCTTGCAAAGGTTGATGTGCCGCAACTGCCTGAAGAAGCTTATCGCATCGTTATTACTCCTTCCAAAGTTTTAGTAACAGCTAATACGCCGCATGGAATATTTAATGCTATTCAAACCTTGCTGCAGTTAATCGATAAGAACAAAAATATTCCTTCCTGCGAAGTCGTTGACTGGCCCGCATTTGCATGGAGAGGCTACATGATTGACGTCGGCCGTAATTACCAATCTATGGATTTGTTGAAGCAGCAGATTGATGTAATGAGCCGCTACAAGTTCAATGTTTTTCATTTTCACTTTACAGAAGATATTGCCTGGCGATTGGCTATCAAACAATATCCGCAGTTGACAGCGGCTGAAAATATGCTGCGTAATAAAGGGCAGTTTTATTCAGAGAAGGATCTGAAAGAACTCATCGCGTATTGCAAAGAAAGATACATCACTCTCGTTCCGGAAAT
>JBQCHB010000045.1:0-5669 GCA_051955075.1 Flavisolibacter sp. | reverse complement strand
CATTGGCGTCAAACAAAGGGCCGCCGCTTTGGCCTTTCAGTCCGGGAGTACTCATTTCAACGCCAAAAATTTTTCCTTCGGCATTACCAAAATGTCTTGTCACCATCCCTTCAATGGGAAAACGAACCATACGCACCACACCGTTTGTCCAATTAATGGTTTCGGTGTTTGTGTCGTAAGTAAAATTGGAGAACTCGGGAAATGGAAAGCCAAGCCTGCAAAGGAATACGCCGGGTTGCAACTCGCTGCTGTCTTTTGCAAACACGGCATGGCCTGTATAAAATTTGCGGTTGAAATTTTTCATTTTTAAAATGGCAATGTCGTGAGTTGGATGTTCAAAAACATCAATTGATGTAAAATCTGCACAGTCAACCATTTGATATAGTAATTGGCAGGCATTGTCTGGCCTATCATATCCATACTTTGTTTTGAGCTCTTTTATTTTTTTGTTGTAAGAGCCTGATTTAAGCAAGGCATTTTTTTCCTTCTGAAAATTTTGATAGCGGTTTAGTATTTCTGCAGCGCTTTTTATTACAGCCGTTACATGTTTGCAAGTAATGGCTACACCGTTATCGTTCACAAAAAAAAGCGTGGCTGCGCCGGGCCTTACGGTTTGCTCGCCGTAAATGTTTGATATAAAATGGATAGGTCTTGTAAAGCTGCCCACTTTTTCAATAGCTGTTTTAAACATCGGAATGAATTGTTTGTGGCAATCTGGTTGCGTTGTTGAAAATAAATTTTCTTTTGTATCAAATGTTACAAAAACAAAAAGGCCCTGACTAAAAAGCCAGAACCTTTTTTTCTCTCTTTCCTTCGCTGATATTACTCAGATCAGGTTCAATGGGTATGATCTCAGATTAATTGAATTAACCACCCCTTGAGAGAAAAGAATGTATGTTAAATGCAGCCAAAACCATGCCCTTTGGAAAGCTGCGAGCTAATAACAGTGAGCTTCGAGACTGAAAATTTGTAACCGAACTTTGCTAGAGTAGTTGAGTTCGTAAATAATAATTGTAAAACAAACAACACTAAATAACGAACTTCAAACCCAAAACTCTTTCTCATCCATTTACAATTTCACCGCCATTCGGATGCAAAATTTGCCCTGTCATATAAGAAGCATCTTCACATGCCAAAAACAAATAACAAGGCGCTACCTCGGCAGGCTGGCCAGCCCGTTTCATGGGAGAATCTGTGCCAAATTTTGTTACTTCCTCTTTTTTCATGCTTGATACAATCAGTGGTGTCCATATTGGTCCGGGAGCCACACCATTGACTCTTATGCCTTTGTTGACAAGATTAGCGCTAAGGCTTCTGGTAAAGGTGGTAATGGCACCTTTGGTAGCAGAATAATCCATCAATCCCGGACTGCCGCGATAAGCTGTTACAGAAGTAGTGTTGATAATGGCCGCACCTTTTTTTAAATAGGGTAGGGCATATTTAGTCATCCAGAACATGGAGAAAAAATTGGTTTCAAAAGTTTCATACAGTTGGTCTGTACTGATGTCAGTTAACGATTTTTGGGTGGTTTGTGTAGCGGCGTTATTTATAAGAATATCAATTTTGCCCATTTGCTTTATTGTACTTTCAACAGCTTTTTTACAAAATGCTTCTTTTCTTAAGTTACCTTTCAGCAACAGGCATTGCCGTCCATACTTCTCTATTATTGCTTTTGTGTCTTGTGCATCTTCATCTTCCGTAAAATACACTACAGCAACATCGGCACCCTGTTGTGCAAACAAAATGGCTACCGCCTTGCCGATACCACTATCTGCGCCTGTTATTAATGCTACTTTGTTTTGTAATTTTTTTCCGGTGGAAGGTTCTCTTTCAACTACTGGCTCTGGTTTCATTTTTTCTTCAATGCCTGGCTTTGGTTGTCTTTGTGGTGGACGTACTTCTTTTTTCTTCCCGCCTTTCTGCATAATACATATTTTAACCAACCATAGAAATTATTATACCATCTGTTGAAACAGAATATCAATTGAAACCCTATTTTTGCAGCCCATTGGGGGTTTAGCTCAGCTGGCTAGAGCGTTTGCATGGCATGCAAAAGGTCACCGGTTCGACTCCGGTAACCTCCACAAAGCGGAAGACTTAGCTCTTCCGCTTTTTCTTTTTCTGGTAAATACCAGTCAAAATAGCTGTTAATAAAACACCTTATTTATTTTGTGTTCTGGCAACTTTCTGTTAGAAGAGAAAGTTTGTATTAATAGTTCTCCGGGAAATAGGAAACTTAGATCATAACCAGCAATTCATTTTGTTTTAAGATTTTTAATTTGGGTGGCATTGTTATTGATATGAATTTGTTTTATACCTTGTAATAAATGGTTTTACTGCATTAAATGCATGTTACAAGGCGTTAAAGCCCAATCTTTAAAGATCCTATGAACGAGGGTTATAAAACAGGCCTTCTTATTCCACCCAATTTCATCAAAGTTATTTCTAACTTTTTACAGCTAATCTTCTGAATAATTTGTTTAGGCAATTATATCATCGCTACATATACTAATGGTTATGAAACAAAATTTACGCTATCGCTTGCTCTTGTTCTTTCTTTCCATATTGGTAACAAGTTATGGGCTGAAAGCACAAACAAGTGTTTTTGATCCGAACGATCCCGTTAACAAATACGATCCGAACAACCCGCCGGTAAAGCCACCAAATGGCCAGGTGGGTAAATGGGTGAGAACAGTCAGGGTAACATGGAATACCACCGATTTTAAGTGCTACATCTACAATGGCCTTCCTTTCAGGTTAAAATATCCTAAGAACTGGGATCCGACTCAAAAATATCCTTTACTGATCTTCTTTCATGGAAGAGGCGAGTTTGGCCCCACTATTTATGATAATGAATATCAGCTTGCACTTGGCGCACAAAAGCACGAAGGTGCAGTTGATGACGGCTCTCTTATCAACTGCTTTTTATTATATCCACAAGTACAGCAAGACTATTGGGCAAGTTCCAATTTGTCTACAGTTGATCAGTTGGTTGAAAAGATCTTAATTCCTCAGCTTAAAATTGATCAGTTTAGAATTTTTGTAAATGGTTTGTCTGCGGGTGCGGGAGGTGTTTGGGATTTTATGCTTAGATATACAAAACTGGTTGCCGCCGCTACACCTATCAGCAATGCATCTTTAGCGTATATAGATTCTGTAGATAAGTATAAGTTTACGCCAATTTACCATTTTCAAGGTGGGCTGGATACTGACCCTATGCCTTCTACAAGCAGAACTTTAGGAGGCAATATTTTAGCAGCCGGTGGTAATTATAAGTACAAAGAGTTTCCCAATCTTGGGCACTCGTGCTGGAACCAGGCATGGGCCGAACCCGATTATTTTCCTTTTTATAGTAAAGCGCATAAAGCGAATCCCTGGCCTTTGGGTGGAAAAACCGAATTCTGTAAAGGCGATCCTATAAATGTAGTAATAGGCGTAACCCCCGGATTTGATGGTTATGAATGGAGAAAAAATGGTGTGCTGATTGGCGCATCTACCAATCAAATTGTAGCAACCGATTTTGGTTCTTACGACTGTCGTGTAAAAAGTGGTACGGAGTGGTCGGTTTGGTCGCCTGTACCTGTTGTTATTAAATTAAAGGCGCCAACAACGCAGCCACAGATAAAAGTAACTGGAATGGCAAGCAATGTTATTCCGGCCCCGGATGGGAGTACCAGTGTTCCTTTAGAAGTTCCGGCAAATTATAATTCATATAGTTGGCAAAAGGAAGGTAATTCAACTGTGTTAAGTACTACACCTACTTTAATTGCTAATGCTGCGGGTGATTATAAAATACACGTAACAGAAGATGGGGGTTGCCCACTCTCCAATTATACTACCACTTCTTCTTTTGCGTCTATCAAAATAGAGGCAGAAAATTACACTGGCATGTATGGAGTTAGAACCCAAACCACGGGAGATGCAGGCGGAGGGTTGAATGTTACTTATATTGATCTTGATGACTGGATGGATTATAATGTGAATGTAACCCTGGCAGGTGTTTACAATATTACCCTACGGGTGGCTACAATTTATTCGGGCGGGCAATTTCAGGTAAAAGATGCAAGGGGAACTATATTAGGAAGTGCAGATATCCCTAATACCACACGTTCTCAAACTTATGTAGATGTTACCGTGCCTATTAATCTTGCCAGTGGTGCGCAAACTATACGAATTCAATCAAGTGCTTCTCCAAGATGGAATTTTAATTATTTCACAATAACAGGATCAAACCTGTTGCCTGCTAATTTTTCAAAACCTTTCAAAGTAGTTAACGCTAATGGAACGAACGGCCCTGCAGCTATCAGCAATTTAACTGCAGTAACAGCTTCAATGAGTTCTGTTGAATTAAAGTGGGACCAGGTTGCAAGTCCGGCTTATAATGAAACTGCCTTTGAAGTGTATCAGGCAGCGAATAATATTAACGGACCTTATAAATTGGTTGTTGTTACCAATGCAGATGCTACTGGTGCCGTCGTTAATAATTTAGACCAGGGCGTTACTTATTACTATAAGGTTAGGGCCATAAATGATAACGCAGCATCGACTGTATCGGCAGCGGTTAGCGCCACTACGACCGCAGATAATACGCCGCCAACTGCTCCGGCGAGCCTTCATGTTGGCACCATAACTAAATCTTCTGTTCAATTGTTGTGGACTGCATCTTCGGATAACGTAGGTGTAGTGAGATATGACGTTTACATTAACGGGGTTAAAGCATACGCAGCTCCCGTTGGTACCAGTTATGTTGTTTATAATCTTTTGCCAAGTACATCTTACAACTTCAGTCTTAAAGCAAGAGATTTGGCAGGAAATAATTCTTCTTTTAGTAACCAGGTTTCAGCCACTACTCTAACAGGAACTGTTAAGATAGATCCTAACCAGACACCTACTAGTCCGGATAATCATTCAGTATATCTGAATTTTAATCTTACCAATGGAGCAGCGCTGCCATGGAATAATATGAGTACGCTACCAAATGCTGGTATAACCAAAAAGAATATGAAAAATTATTCTGGTGATTTTTCCGGTATCAGCATGACGATTGTAGATAATTTCAGTGGTTATAATGGCGATGGAATGATTACCGGCAACAACTCGGGAGTTTATCCGGATAATGTAATGAGGTCATCTTATTATTGCGATAAAGGTGTGACAGCTAAGATCAGAATAGATGGTTTGAGCTTGATGCACAAATATAGCTTTGTGTTCTTCGGCAGCAGGAACGGAGGAGGAGACCGTACGGCGATTTATTCCATAGGTAACCAAAGTGTTTCATTAAATGCTTCTTATAATATTTCTCAAACAGTTGAAATTGATAATATCATTCCTGATATTAATGGTTCGGTGGAAATTGAAATTACGCTTGGTTCAGTAGCCCAATTTGCTTATTTAAATTCTTTGGTGATTAAAGGATATAGTTCATCAGTTTCTGACAGCACTGATACGCCCCCACCGCCACCGCCCCCACCGCCACCACCTGCAGCGGGTGTGGTAAAGGTGAATGTATATGGAGGTGTGAGTCCATTTGGCAATAGTGAGTGGAACAACTGGAATGTGAGTGGGTCATCCAACATTACTTCATCATCCTTTAAGTACTCAGATGGCACATCCTCTTTGGTGAGTGCTGAGCTGAGCAGTAACAGGGGCATCAATGACAATGGTACTAC
>JBQCHB010000044.1:0-13378 GCA_051955075.1 Flavisolibacter sp. | reverse complement strand
TTACCTTTTAAAAGAATTTTAAACCAAAAATTTGTTTTGTTTTTTTTTAATCCACGAAAAATATATTTTTTTTACGTTTTTGCACACAACGCCACCCGGCCCGATTAAATAAAAAATTAACCACGACTGTGTCAACGCTATTAAGGATACGGTAAATAAAGAGGCTGTTGTAAAAGTAAATTTTACATCAAGCACTACCACCATTCGTGCCGATAAAAGTTCGGTGCTGCCGGGAGTAAAAAATATTATTGCAGTAGTTAGTGGAAAGGGTGGTGTGGGAAAGAGCACTGTCTCTGCTAACCTTGCTTTGGCACTTGCCAAAGGCGGTGCTTCGGTGGGTTTGCTGGACGCCGATATTTACGGGCCAAGCGTTCCGATTATGTTTGGTGTTCGCGGCGAACGGCCCATGATGACAGAAGTTAACGGTAAAGGCATGATCGTTCCGCTGGAACGCTATGGAATAAAATTATTGAGCATTGGTTTGCTGGTAGATGAAAAGAATGCAGTGGTTTGGCGTGGCCCTATGGCCAGCAATGCTGTCCGGCAGTTCATTACCGATGTGCATTGGGGCGAGTTGGATTACCTGGTAATTGACATGCCGCCGGGCACAGGCGACATACATTTAACACTGATGCAAACAGCACCGGTTACCGGTGTAGTGGTAGTAACTACACCACAGGATGTGGCGCTGGCCGATGCTAAAAAAGGCATTGCCATGTTTGGACAGGCGCAAATGAATGTGCCGATTATTGGGCTTGTAGAGAACATGAGTTACTTCACACCGGCCGAACTGCCCGATCATAAATATTACATTTTTGGAAAAGAAGGCGGTAAGCGTTTGGCCGAAGAATATGATCTACCTTTTTTGGGACAAATTCCTTTGGTGCAAAGCATACGCGAAGGTGGCGACATTGGTGTGCCGGCAATGATCAACGATGATGCTATCAGCAAAGAAGCCTTCATGGAATTTGCAGGCATTGTTGCCAGAAGTGTTTCTATGCGCAATGCACATATGAAGAGTGAAGTGATCAGTGAGGTTGTTTAGTTTTTTGTTCTGTGTTTTGGGTTTTATGTTTTGGGTTTTATGTTTTAAGTTTAAAGATGGCTACCATCAAAAGATTTGAAGATATAGACGCCTGGCAAAAGGCAAGAGCCTTGTGCAACAGAATAAATAAAATCGTGCTACAAACTTCACTTTCTACGGATTACAGGTTGAAAGACCAGATAAATGGGTCTTCTGGTTCTATAATGGATAATATTGCTGAAGGTTTTGGGAGGGGAGGAAACGCTGAATTTATTCAGTTTTTAGAGATTGCTCATGGATCTGCATGTGAATGTCAATCACAATTATACCGCATTGCAGATAGAAATTATATTGAACAAACTTTATTCGAAGAGTTATACAAACTTGCAGAAGAAATCAAAGGCAAAATTCTCGCATTTATTATCTATCTAAAATCTTGCGGAATAAAAGGCCCGAGATTTAAAGACAGATCGGTCTAACAACCCAAAACCCAAAACTAAAAACTCCAAAACATTCCCGTGTATAATCTTTCTTACTTCAAAGAAAAAGACCAGCAGGTGGTGTTGGAGTTTATTCATCAACACCCGTTTGCTTTTATAACCGGTTGCGATGAAAATAACAAACCTGTTGCTACGCAGATTCCTGTATTCATTGAAGAACGCAATGGTAAATTGTACATGACCGGCCATATAATGCGGCAAACAGATCACCATAAAGCATTTGAAAAAAATCCCAATGTGCTTTGTGTGTTTACCGGCCACCACAGTTATGTAAGTGCCAGTTGGTACAGCCATCCGCAACAGGCTTCCACATGGAACTATATGTCGGTGCATGTAAAAGGAAGACTGAGTTTTTTAGATGAGCAAGGACTTATTGAAGTGTTGAAAAAAACGAGCCTGCACTTTGAAAATTATAATTCACAATCGCCAACGGCTTTTGATAATCTTCCTGTTGATTACACTACCCGTTTAATGAAAGCTATAGTAGCGTTTGAAGTGGAAGTGGAAGCGATTGACAACGTTTTTAAACTAAGCCAGAACCGCGATAAAGAAAGTTACCAGCACATTATTGAAAAGCTGGAAAGCCAGGATGCCGACGGAAAGACCATTGCAGCAGAAATGAAAAAGCGGGAAGCGGGTTTGTTTGAATGAGTATGTTCGCGTTGGCAGAAACTCTTCATTTTTTCTTTCCTGACGTGGTTGGCCGCTAAACTAACTACGGTTAAAAAACCCTTCTCGGACACTCGTAGCAGAATGGAAATAAGCCTATGGGTTGGCACATAACCGTGTGCTAAGTTGATAAATAACAAAGTGAGAAACCCGTTGGGAGAGAGTAAGAGCGCAAACCATAGCAAAAGCTTTCAAATCTGCACTTCAATTGTATTTTTATATTAGTAACAATTGACCATTAAGCATATGATCCGTAAATCGATTTTCTTTTATTTCCGTTTTTTATTATTTAGTTCGCTGTCTGTCTATGCAAGGGCCGGGGGTGGCAGCGGCGGGAGCAGTAGCGGATATGGTCGTGGCTTGGGTGTGCTGTTGGCGCTCATTAACCTTGCCTTAATTACTTTTTTTATTTATAAAAAGAGTAAAAAAGCCAAACAGTTGATTTCGCAAATCAGCTCACAAGATACCCTTTGGAACTATAATCAAATGATTGATTTTGCCCAAGATGTATTTAGCAGAATGCAAAATGCCTGGATGGAACGAAACATGGAATTGGTAAAAGATATTGTTACCGAGCGGCTTTACATGGATTATCAAAAACAATTGAATTGGCAAAAGGTAAAACACGAACAAAATATTGTAGAAGATATTGAAATCAAGCGAACAGAAATCATTGGTGTAGAGGACCATGCAGGCAAGGAGAACGACAAGTTTACTGTTTACATCAAAGGCAAGCTGGTGGATTATACCATCTCAGACAAGACTGGGAAGATTTATACTAATAAATCCAAAAATAAAGCCGGTTTTGTAGACCTTTATTATTTCGTTCGCAAAAACGACAAATGGTTTCTAGATAAGATCGACAACGATGTTTCATTAGGCAAAATCCTCAAGGTAAAGGAAATTGCAGACTAATGCTGTTGCAGTAAGTACTTACACGGTCAAGTATCCGTCCAAATGAATTTATAAGGCAAATCTATGGACAGTAGAGCGAATGCTCCAGCTGTCCTCGGTATTTCTTACCATCTATTATTTAACCCCAGCTGTCAGTAGAGTTCTATAATATCAACAATCAAATACTGTTAAGGGTTAGCGTTCGTTTGCAACGAACGTCCGTCAACGAACCTGGCTATCCTTATTATTTAACTGTTTAACTTCCAGCAAATGGTGTCCCGAAGATGCCCACGGCTAATTCTGCCCAGATAAGAAAGAGTGCTAACAGGATAAAGCCACAAATAATGATCCGTGTCTTCATTGTCTTCACCCTTCTCATTACAAACTCGCACAGAAGCCCGGTGCCGAACAGGAGCACAGCAGCAACAGCAAAATCGAACACAGACCAGTCTACATCACTGGTAAACTGCATGGCTACAAGTGGTACAAGCAACAGCAGAACCACTGATAAAAGTATGACTGAAAGTCTTTTGTCTTTGGTAAGCATAAGTGTAATGTTTTTGAATGATGATACAAAGATATAAAAGTGCTTTGTATTTCAAAGTACATTTAAAAAAATATTTTCTTTTCCTGGAGCTTTGAATGTTCAACCTACCTCTACTAAAACAGGATGAGCGAGTTTGTACTGCAAGCTCTTTTTGTTTTCATCAATCAAATGAATCTGCTTTAGCTTTACAGCATGAACCTATCGCTTGAAGGGAAAAATGCTATTATTTGCGGCAGCAGCCAGGGTATTGGTTATGCCATTGCCGAAGAACTGGCACTTATGGGCGCCAACTGCATTTTGTTGGCAAGAAATGAAGAAGCTTTAAAAACTGCAGTGTCGCAATTAGACATTGCTATCCGGCAAACGCATAGCTATCATGTAATTGATTTTAACGATCAAAAAGCACTAAAAGATTTGATAACAAATATCGCAGCGCAACATCCTGTTCATATTCTTATTAATAACTCGGGTGGTCCTAAAGCAGGCCCTATTGTTGATGCTACAGAAGAGCAGTTCCTGCAGGCTTTCAACCAGCATTTGATCGTCAATCATTTGCTTACAAAAGCAGTAATAGGTGGCATGAAGAAAGAAGGCTATGGCCGCATCATTAACATCATTTCTACTTCTGTAAAAACACCACTCAAAAATTTGGGTGTTTCCAATACCGCCCGGGGCGCCGTAGCTTCGTGGGCCAAAACTATGTCGAACGAGTTGGCGCAGTTTGGCATTACGGTCAATAATATTTTGCCCGGCCTCACACGTACACAAAGATTAGAATCGCTGATTGATACTACCGCCACTGCAAAAAAAATATCTGCAGAGGAAGTGGAAAAGCAAATGCTGGAAGAAGTGCCTGCCAAACGATTTGCCGAAGCGGCTGAAATAGCGGCTGTTGCTGCATTCCTGGCTACGCCGGCAGCAGCCTATGTTAATGGTGAAAGCATTCGCGTTGATGGTGGCAGAACCGATTCTATTTAAATTTACCCTTCATGAATTTTCAGAACAGCCTTGCCTCTGCACAGCAATTAGATGATCGTTTTCCATCATACAGAAATGAATTCATCATACCGCAACACAATGGAAAAGATGCCATTTATTTTTTGGGTAATTCTTTGGGACTAAGACCAAATAAAACTACGGCATACATTAACGCAGTCATACAGCAGTGGGATGCATTAGGAGTTGAGGCTTTTTTCAAGGGGAAGGAGCCGTGGATGGAATATCACGATAGCTTAATAAAACCGCTGTCAAAAATAGTGGGCGCCTTGCCGCACGAAGTAGTGGCGATGAACAGCCTTACAGTGAATTTGCATTTGATGTTGACAAGCTTTTATCAACCACAGGAAAAACGGAAAAAAATTTTGTGCGAGGCAAAAGCTTTTTGCAGCGATCAATACATGCTGGAAACACACGTGAAGCAAAGGGGGCTTGCCGCCAACGAAATCATTATTGAAGTGCATCCGAGGGAGAATGAATTTACACTGCGTGATGAAGATATTCTGGCTGCTATTGAACAACACAAAGACGAATTGGCGCTTGTGTTTTTTGGCGGCGTCAATTATTACACAGGGCAGGTACTTGATATGCAGGCCATAACAACTGCTGCACATGATGCAGGCGCCAAAGCTGGTTTTGATTTAGCCCACGCAGCAGGCAATATTTTTTTAGACCTGCATAACTGGAATGCAGATTTTGCCTGTTGGTGCAGTTATAAATATTTAAACTCGGGGCCGGGTGCTATGGGCGGTGCTTTTGTTCATGAACGATATCATAATGATCTTTCACTGAATCGTCTTGCGGGGTGGTGGGGCTACAATAAAACCAATCGTTTTAAAATGCAGAAAGGTTTTGATCCTGTTCGTTCTGCTGAAGGCTGGCAACTGAGTACGCCATCGCCTGTGTTATACGCGGCGCATAAGGCTGCACTGGATATTTTTGATGAAGCTGGCATAGATGCCTTGCAACAAAAAGGAAAATTGTTAAGCGATTATCTTTTGTACTTGCTGAACGAGGTAAACGAATCAACGCCACAAAAAAATATACTGGTGTTGACTCCTGCAACAGATAAAGGTTGCCAGGTTTCCATGCTGATGCTGAAAAACGGGAAAGCAATATTTGAGCAATTATCGAATGAAGGCGTGTTTGCCGACTGGCGTGAACCTGACGTCATTCGTGTGGCGCCGGTGCCGCTGTACAATACATTTGAGGAGGTATACACCTTTGTTCAGCTTTTGCAAAACGCTATACAAAAAATAGGATCGTAAATAAAACCCTTTAGTAATTGTAGTTCCGTTTATCTTGCAACTACATCACATATCTAACTTCAAATATAGTATGACCCGCCAGCAATTAGTTGAACAAATATTTTCGAAACAAACGTATCTCTGTGTTGGTTTAGATACAGACAGAACAAAGATTCCGAAACACCTGCAATCGAACCCGGATGCCGTTTTTGAATTTAACAAACAGATCATAGATGCTACCAAAGAGCATTGTGTCAGCTATAAAATAAACACGGCTTTTTATGAGGCCGAGGGTGTAAAAGGGTGGGAGGCATTGGAGAAGACAGTCAACTACATTCCATCTTCGCATTTTACCATTGCCGATGCCAAGCGTGGCGATATTGGCAACACTTCCTCGCAATACGCCAAAGCTTTTTTTGAAACATTGAATTTTGATGCTATCACAGTGGCGCCATATATGGGAGCAGACAGCGTGAAGCCTTTTCTGGAACACAAAAACAAGTGGACGATTGTATTGGGGTTAACCTCCAATCCTGGCGCAAAAGATTTTGAGCTTCAAAAAATGCTGGTACAAAAAGAGGTGTTGTATGAAGGCATGCACA
This sequence comes from Flavisolibacter sp., assembly GCA_051955075.1. GTDB lineage: Bacteria > Bacteroidota > Bacteroidia > Chitinophagales > Chitinophagaceae > Flavisolibacter. The sequence goes on along the minus strand of JBQCHB010000044.1, from coordinate 6,899 downwards.
CTACCCAACAGCAAACAAAATTTTTGTACGAAACGGTTTTAGAAACTGTTTCCACATGGGGCAGCGAAGAAAACCTGATGTTTGTGGTTGGCGCTACGCAGTCGGATGAATTTTTGAATATTCGCAAATTCACGCCCAATCATTTTTATTTAGTTCCTGGCGTAGGCGCACAGGGTGGAAGTTTGAAAGAAATATCGGAAAAAGCCATGACGGCAGATTGTGGCTTGTTGATAAATGCCAGCCGTGCTGTTATTTATGCTTCGAACGGTGAAGACTTTGCGGAAGCCGCTACCAAAGCAGCGAAAGCTTATGCAGATGAAATGAAACAATATTTGCGTAAGTAAATTTGGTAACCGGCTTTTGTTATTTCTATTAACATACAAACTTCGGGTCGTGAGCGAGATATAAAGTTCTGTGATTGCTTTGAGCCTCGAAAGCTCATAGCTCGTGGCTCAAAGCCTTGTTACCTGCTTCATAATTATATTTATCTTGTCCATCGTTTGTGTAAAAACTTTTGTGCAACTTGTAAGTTTTATTTTCCGAAAATAAATTTTGATACCACCATGAGAAAATTGATCCTTCTGTCAGGAACATTTTTATTGAGCATCTGTTTGCTGGCTCAAACGCCTGGCACTAAAGCCAACTACCAGCTGGCTTCCCGTTTTTCGCCCAAAAAAGTATCGAAGATGGTTTTCAGCACTGCGGTTGACCCGCACTGGTTAAAAAAATCGAATCGCTTCTGGTACACCTACGAAACACCGAATGGAAAGAACTGGTGGATCGTTGATCCGGCTAAAGCAGACAAGCGTTTGCTTTTTGATAATGCGAAACTGGCTTCGCAATTAACGATAATTGTGAAAGATCCAATGGATGCCCAGCACCTGGATATTGACAGCCTGCGTTTTGTGAAAGATGAGAACTGGATACAGTTCCAGGTAACGAGTACGCTGGACTCTGTATTAAAAGATACTGCAGCAAAAAAAGGAACACCTAAAACAGAAAAGAAGAAATTTTATTTCGAATACAATATCAACACCGGGCAACTGGTGCAATTGCCCGATTTTAAAAGACCTAAGCGCAACCCTCGATGGGCTTCTATTTCGCCTGACGGACAGACTGTTCTTTTTGTTCGCAATTTTAATTTGTACTGGATGGACAAGTCCAACAACGAAAAGGCTTTGCAAAACGAAGACGACAGCACTGTAGTGGAACATAAGATCACCAATGACGGCGTGGAATATTTTAGTTATACAACCGATGGTTATTATTCTGGCGGTGGTGAGGATAATGTTGAAAAAGAAAAGAACAAAAACAAACGCAAACCTGTTTCTGTTTATTGGTCGCCCGATTCAAAGCATTTTGCTATGGTGCGTGTAGATGCAAGAAATGTAAAAGACCTGTGGGTGATTAATAGCATTGCGGATCCGCGGCCTACGTTGGAAACTTATAAATACTGGATGCCTGGCGAAAAAGAATCGCCTGTTTCTTATGTGTTGTTATTTGATAACAATACAAAAAATTACAAGGAGCTTAATATTAAAGAATTTAAAGACCAGGATGTTGGTATTTGGAACACACCTAACCTGCGCAACACAAGAGATGACGACTGGCGACCATTGGTTTGGCTGGGAACAAATGACAAATTTTATTTCACCCGCACCAGCCGCGACCTGAAAAGAATTGACCTGTGTACAGTGGATATCAATAGCGAAAATGTAAAGACACTGATTCCTGAAAGATTGAACACCTATGTAGAAACAAGAAGACCGGGACTGGTAAACAACGGTAATGAGATTATTGAGTGGAGCGAACGTGATGGTTGGGCGCATTTTTATTTGTACGATGGCAATGGCAATTTAAAAAATCAAATCACTTCCGGTGCTTATCACTGCGAAGACATTGTAGGTATTGACGAAAAAAACAGGGTATTATATTTCACTGCTAATAACAGGGAACCCAACGAAGATCCTTACTACGGGCATTTATACCGCGTAAATTTTGATGGAAGCGGCTTGCGTTTGTTAAATGCCGGTGATTTCGATCATGCATCAAGCATGGATGATAATGAACTGTATTTTGTTGACAATTATTCGAGGGTTAACACAGCACCCAAATCAACTTTATACAATGCCGAAGGCAAAAAGATCATGGACCTGGAAACCACTGATCTCTCGTCGCTTTTTGCAGCAGGCTATAAGTTTCCACAGGTGTTTAAAGTAAAAGCCGATGATGGCATTACAGATTTATATGGTGCTATGTATAAGCCTTTTGATTTCGATAGCACCAAGAAATATCCCATCATTGAATATGTGTATCCTGGTCCGCAAACCGAAGCGGTAAACCAGTCGTGGAGCCGCAGCATGGATCGTATAGATCGTTTGGCTCAACTGGGTTTTGTGGTTGTAACAGTTGGCAATCGCGGCGGTAACCCGGCCCGCAGCAAATGGTATCATAATTATGGCTACGGCAATTTAAGGGATTATGGGCTGGCTGATAAAAAAGCTGCTGCAGAACAACTGGCCGATCGTTATAAATTCATTGATATTGATCGTGTAGGTATTTGCGGACACTCCGGTGGCGGATTTATGAGCACGGCGGCCATGCTGGTGTATCCCGATTTTTTCAAAGTGGCCGTATCGTCTTCCGGTAATCATGACAACAGCATTTACAATCGTTGGTGGAGTGAAAAACATCATGGTGTAAAAGAAAGCATCGGAGATAAAGGCGACACCACGTTCGTGTACAGCATTGAAAAAAATGCCGATCTCGCTAAAAATTTGAAAGGGCACCTGATGTTGACAACAGGCGACATTGACAACAATGTGCATCCTGCCAATACCATTCGTATGGTAAATGCGTTAATTAAGGCCAACAAACGTTTCGACCTGTTGCTGCTGCCCGGCCAGCGCCATGGCTATGGCGACATGACGGAATATTTCTTTTGGAGAATGGCCGATTATTTTAGCCGCTATTTACTTGATGATGATTCCGACAGGCCGGTGGACATCATAGAAATGAACCGTGAAATGGAACAAAGCGGCGCAAAGCGTAAAGCACTCTAACTTATTGATCATTTTAAGGCGCATCATTGCAAGGGAAATGGTTGAAAGATCATCACCTTTGCAATGATTTTTATTTACATGAAGGCTTCCATAATTGTAAAAGGCAAAACAACAGATGACGAGACCCGTTGTGTTCACTATCACTCTCTGCTGGATGTTATTGCTATTAAATTCAAATGTTGTCACCAATATTATCCGTGTTATACCTGCCACGAGGAAGCAGCGGACCATGCGGCAAAAACATGGAGCAAAAATGAATTCGGCACTAAGGCCATTCTTTGTGGCGTTTGTAAAAACGAATTGACCATTCACGAATATCTGGCTTCAAACAACCAGTGCCCGTTTTGTAAAACACCTTTTAATCCAAAGTGTAAAAACCATCAACATTTATATTTTGAACAGGTAGATCAATAAATAGCTGTGCGCATCTGTAATCAATTCTGAACAATCCTTTAACGAAAAGCGGTGCAATTTTCGCCGCTTTTAAAGCGTTAAGTCACAGGTATGAAAACAATTCCTTTTCTAGCTTTTTGTCTTTGTTTTGGGCTTGTCTCATTCGGGTTAAAAAATGTTGGCTCAAGCACTGCCGCAAGCGAATCGCTTGATAAGATCGGCATTCTTAAGTTGGTGAATGCTGCCCGTAAAAAAGGCTGCCAGTGCGGCGATACGTATTATTACCCGGCGCCTGCATTAACCTGGAATGAGCAGTTGGAGCAAGCCGCTTTTGCCCATAGTAAGGACATGTTCTCAAAAAAATATTTTAGCCATACAGCCCCTGATGGAAGCAGGGCAGGAGACCGCATTGAAAAGGCCGGCTATCACTGGCTGATGTATGGCGAGAACATTGGCCTTGGTTACAAAAACGAAAAGGAAGTAGTAGAAGGCTGGCTGAAAAGCCCCGGCCATTGCAAAAACATTATGAACAAGGATTACAAGGAAATGGGCGTGGCAAGAGCGGGCAATTACTGGACGCAGGAGTTTGGAACAAAGTAATGTTCAGAGTCCAATCCACACTCCTTCGCCAGTATGACAAGTAGCCATTCATTACTGTTTCTGACATTCCAAAGATTTCTAGCACGGCAATAATAAACATTTTGCCTTATCATCGTGGTGCATGGAGGATCTTTGAGTTTATAATACTGAATATGCAGATACTTCTGCACTAACAGCAAAAAAACCGCAACTAAATGTTGCGGCTCTAAAAACTGCAAAGAAAAATATTATCGCCTGTTTCCAAATATGCGCAGCAACATTAAAAACAGGTTAATGAAATCGAGGTAAAGTGATAAGGCGCCAACAATGGCTCCCTTGCGGTGTTCTTCGGTGCCTTCAGTTACACTGACAGCCATGTTCTTGATCTTTTGCGTATCGTAAGCCACAAGCCCCGTGAAAATAAAAATACCTACATAAGTAGTGATCCAGTACAGCGCCGAGCTGTTTAAAAATATATTTACGATAGAAGCAATCACTAATCCAATGAGCAGCATAAACAAAAGGCTGCCGAATTTAGTAAGATCATTTCCTGTAAAATAGCCATAAGCACTCATCAGCGCAAACATGCCGCCGGTAATAAAGAAAGTGGAGGCAATGGAGCCACTGGTGTATATAAGAAACACAACGGAAAGCGTTAATCCATTAAGCACGGAATAAGCAATGAAAATCAGCGTCGCTGTTTTGGATGATATTTTGGAAATAAAGCCAACAAGCGAACCTACCAATAGCAGTTCGCCAATAACGAGCCCATAGAAAACGGCCTTACTGCTGAAAATAAAATTGATCATGCTTTCCGAACTGGCAGTGTACATAGCTACCACGCCGGTAATGGCCAGGGCAAAAGCCATCCAGCCATATACTTTGGTAATAAAACGTTGCTGCTCTTTAGCAACCTGTTCCGGTGAAAGGGAAAATAAGATGTCGTTGTTCATATAACGGTGTATTTACGGTACAAGATAAACAAAAACCCAACAGGCAATAATTAATGAAATATGAATATTGGTTTTTGTAGTACAGCTAAAAGATGATCTTCTCTACCAAATCATCAATGAACATGGCCTGCGCCGCATTGATCTTTTCTTTTGCTACTGCTAAAGAAAACCAGGCTGCCTGATTTACCTCGGGATAGCTTTGCCACTTGCCCGATTTGTAAGGCCATTCTATTTTAAATGTATTGGAGACAATCGCATCGGCATTGATATCGCCTTCCACAGCCCAGGCGTATACCATCTTCCCGGCTTTTTGTTTGATAGGATTTAGTGCTACAAAATTTCCCTCTATCTTTTTCCCCGTTTCTTCTTCAAATTCCCTTTGTGCAGCAGCAAGTGGTTCTTCATCATCCGTAAACTCGCCCTTGGGTATGGACCATGCACCTGCATCTTTTCCTTTCCAGAAAGGACCGCCGGGATGCACCAAAAAAACTTCAAGGTTTTTGTTCTTCTTCCGGTATAGTAATATCCCTGCGCTCTTCCTCATGTTCTTTGTTTTGAGTAAGATAAAACAAACTGATGATCATCCATCCTATCCAAAATAAATAGGCGCCTAAATGAAAACGTTCGCCTAACAATCGGTGTGATATGGTGTGCCTGAAATCGTAATAGGTAAAATATAAACCGATCATGGAGAGCAACAACATGCTTATGTGCAGGATGTTTGCCTTATGCTTGCCTAATTTCCGCTGTGCAATGCCTTGCAGCAGCCATAAAATAATGAGTCCGATAAAAACTGTTAACGCACCCTGCCACCAGGTTTTTAAAAAACGGTATTCTTTATAAAACAAGCTGATGCCGGCTTTTCCTACTAAAGATGCTTTTGATAGCAACCAACCCGATAGCGCAGATAAAATACCTAGGATGAGAATAACCAGTGCGGTTTTTTTCACATTACTAATTTGCCGGAAAAATAAAAAGAATTAGCCATGATGATAGCTAACAATAGTGGCAACATGTTTCAACACGTAACAAGGTACTGCAGTTTATAAACTACTTAACAAAGAAATTTTAATGTCATCGTCAGCGCACAGCACCTTTATCTTTCAATATCCTGATGGTTCAAAGGCTTATCGCTTTCTTTCGTAGGATCGCCGTCGTTTTTATTGCGGCCTCTTTGCGTTTGGTCAATAAACTGTTCGGTAGATTGGGCCGGCTCTTCGCCCGGTGCTTTATCAATGCCCTGCATGCCGCGATCTTTACCGGTAAAAGCATCTGTGGCCCTGTTGCCTGATTGATTTCTGTCTGACATACAACTAAGTTTTATGTAATACCGTAAACAATATCATGCCACAGCTTTGAAAGCACCCGGTGCTGGCATTTTTTTTATAGCAGCACTTGTAAACAACTACATGGAATTTCTAAATCAATGGTGGGGCATCAACGAAAATATTTCACCGTTGGAAATAGCAGCCCGTTCGGCCGGGATGTTTTTAATTGCTTTGGTGTTGATACGCATGTCGGGCATGCGGCCTTTTGGTAAAGGCAATGGCGTAGATACTATTATAAGTTTTTTAATTGGCGCCATTTTGAGCAGGGGCGTAGTAGGTGCAACGCCTTTCCTTTCCACAGTGGCATCGGCCATGGTTATCTTGTTTATTCATAACCTCATTGCCAAGCTTTGCCTGCATAATGAATGGGTGGAAAGAATTGTAAAAGGTCGCCGGTACTTGTTGTATAAGAATGGAAGTTTTGTAAAGGAAAATATGAGCAAGGCCGATGTGTCGGAAAAAGATATTTACGAAGAATTGAGAATTCAATGCCAGTTGGGTACACTGGCTAAAATTGAAGAGGTGAACATGGAACGAACAGGAGAGATCAGTTTCGTAATAAAAGGAAAGAATGATTAACTGGC